>JBJEFR010000128.1:0-16433 GCA_051874255.1 Anaeroplasmataceae bacterium | reverse complement strand
AACTCAAACCAAAAAGAAAAGACTGTCAACATTTTTACTTTGTCAACAGTCTGGAATGAAACAATATATATTGTTTCATTTTTTATTTAATACTTGTTATTAAATATTTAAAGTGTTATAATTAAACTGCAAGTTCAATTAATTTGGAGGGATAAATTTGGCAAGAAGAATTAAAGAAGCTTCAAGTATTCATCGAATGAGAATAGCATCCTCAGCAGGGGAATTATTTAAGATAAAGGGTTATGATAATGTAACAATGGATATGATAGCTAAAACGGCTGGATATAGTAAAGCAACATTATATGTTTATTTTGAATCTAAGGATGAAATTTTATCCTATTTAACCCTTCAAAGTATGCAAAAGCTTAAAGACTATATTATGGTTGGAATAAATGATAATGAAGGAATAAGAAATAAGTATTTTGGTATTTGTAATGGACTTTACAAATATGCAACCTTATATCCTTTATATTTTAAACTGGTATTTAATAGAATTAATATTGATTTTAATAATTCTAAATTTGAAGAAACAGAAAAAGAAACGTTTATGGTTGGAGAAAGTATTAATAGTATAATAGGCGATTTTATCTTAGAAGGAATTGCTTTAAAGGAGTTTAAATCAGATTTGAAATTAAAGCCGACAATATTTAATGTTTGGGGAATGCTATATGGAGTTATTCAATTGGCTATAAATAAAAGCGAGTATATTAAACAACAAATGGATATGGAAATAGATGAATTTTTAAATTATAGCTATGATACAATATATAAATCTATAAAGGCTTAAAAGGAGGATTTTATTATGATAGGGGTATATTTTTCAGGTACAGGTAATACAAAGTTTTGTGTAGAAGAATTATGTAAAAGTATAGATGAAGGCATAAAAATATATGCACTAGAAGATGCTGATATTATAAATAAAATATTAGAAAGTGAAGAAATTATTTTTGGTTATCCAACCCAATTTTCTAATATTCCATATATGGTTAGGGAGTTTATAGTTAGTAATAAAACAATATGGAAAAATAAAAAAATAATATGTCTTTCTACTATGGGATTATTTTCAGGTGATGCGGCTGGCTGTAGTGCTCGATTATTTAAAAAATTTGGAGCTAAAATACTAGGAGGCATTCATATTAAAATGCCTGATTCTGTATGTGATAATAAAGCCTTAAAGCATACGTTAGAGGAAAATATTAAAATAGTTAATGATGCTAAGAAAAAAATACATAAATTAGCAAACAAAATAAAAAATAATAAATATCCTCATGATGGATGTATATGGTATCATCATATTGCAGGCTTATTTGGCCAAAGATTATGGTTTTATGGTAAAACAAATAAGTATTCTAAAAAACTGAAGGTTGATCATAATCTATGTATTAAGTGTGGTAAGTGTATTAATAATTGTCCAATGAATAATTTATATTTTAAAGATAATAAAGTAGAATCATATAATAAATGCACAATGTGCTATAGATGTGTAAGCAAATGCCCTAATAAAGCTATAACCATTTTAGGAAAGGAAGTAATTGAACAGGTTAGTATTGAAAAATACCTGAAGTAATAAATATAGTAAGAATAAGAAATCTTATTTTCTTGAATAATTTATCAATTCATACTATAATGTTTGTAATGGTACAACAAATGTTTGAGGAGGCAAGACTATGATAATTGCATATAGCATTATATTTGTAATTTCTCTTTTGCTACCTTGCATATTTTATTTATGTGTACAGAAGAAGCAAAATGAAATATGGCTTTTGATTATATATATATGTGTAGGAATTGTAAATTTAGGTTATCTATTACTTTCTCTTTCTAAAACCTTGGAATTTGCACTTATTGCAAATAAAATTGCTTATTTTGGACAAGTATATATAATATTATGTATGTTTATGATAATATCTAAGCTTTGTGGCTTTAAATATAAAAATTGGATAATCGGTATTTTGATTGCTATATCTACAATTATGTTTTCTATGGTTTTAACAACGGGACATGTGGATTGGTATTATAAGAGTGTAGAGTTAATTAAGGTAGATGGAGCAGTAAAGCTTGTTAAGGAGTATGGGGTTTTACATCCATTATATATGGTTTATATAATAGCATTTTTTATTGCTATGATTGTTGTAATAACTATTTCATTTATACGTAATAAAAATACTTCATCAAAGTTAACCGGATTAATGCTTGCTATTGTATTAAGTAATATTGGTATTTGGGCTGTAGAAAAAATTGTTACTTGGAATTTTGAATTTTTATCAGTATCCTACCTTATGAGTGAGTTTGTTTTTTTATTTGTATATTGGTTGCTTCAGGATTATGTTTTAGTTAGTGATATTCCTAGTACTAAAGAAGAAAAATTATCGGTTATTTTTGTTAATAACGAAGAGAAAAAGGATAAAGCTCAGGAAATTTTAGCACGTCTTCCTGAAGGTACTATATTGTCTACAAGACAGCTTGAGGTTCTTGAAGGAATTTTAGATGGTAAAAGTAGGAAAGAAATTGCATATGATTTACATTTATCAGAAAATACAGTAAAAATGCATACATCATCATTATATAAGGCTCTTCATGTAACCTGTCGAGAAGAAATATATGCATTATTTAAATAATTAGTTAATAAAAGGACGATAGCAAGAAAAAAAGCTATCGTTTTTTTATTAATACACCCTAAAAACACCCTTGATAAGTATATTAATGATTTTTTTTGTTTGCTATAATGAAATTGCTATAGAGCTTATATATGCTTATGACAGTGAAAGGAGAATGAAAAAATGAAACGAATAATGTCATTTGTTGTTACTGCTATGTTTGCGATACTAATTTGTTTTAGTGTAACAAGCTGTAGTGATGATATGATTAAACAGCTTCAAAATGATTATGGAGCTATTCTAGAGGGAGATTTTGAAAAGGGTGTTGATCTTATTACTGAATTAGTTGCTGAAAATGGAGCTGATTGGAATGATGTAATCGCCATGCTTGAAAATCAGGAATATGATAAAGATGGTAAGGTTAGTATTTTAGATATTTACGTAAGTAAGGATGGAAAAGAGATTCAGCCAAGTGGAAAGGTAAAAATTACTATTCCAGTACCATTTGAAAGTGAAAATGGTTATGAGGTTTTCCATGTAAAGGATGATAATAGTGTAGAAAATCTAGAATCTACATACGCAGATGGTAAAATTACTTTTGAAACAGAAAGCTTTTCATATTTTGTTGTTGCAGAAGAAAAGAAGAATGATGAACCACATCAGCTTAAGATTGAACAAATTGGTGCAGGTGGTTATGTAGAAATTGTTGGAACAGAATTTAGTGTAGGAGAAAATACTCCTTATGTAGAAAATTATCTTCCAAATGAAAGTATTACAATGCATGCCTATGTAAGAAGTGATGAATATAAATTCTTAGGTTGGTTTGAACCAACTGATGAGGTTGTAACACATATTGTATTAAAGGATACTCCTGTTTCTACTAATGTAGAATACACATATACAATGGGAGATAATGATTATACATTATATGCAGTCTTTGATGCAAAGGTAGTAGGGCTATCACTTGATGGAGCAAATGCAGGCTTTGTTGAAGGAGTGGCAACATATACAATTGGAGATGAAATTAAACCAGTACCAGAAAATGTAGTTGTTAGTGGTATTGCAGCCAATAATCTAATTCCTTTTACTAAGGATATTGATTATACAATTGATTTAGGTGGATTAGATTTCTCTAAGGAGGGTTCTTATACTATTACATATACTTATAAAAAGGATATTACTATTAAGGAAACTCTAACAGTAAATGTAGTTGGTCAAACATGTGATTTCCAAGCATTAGTATATGGTGGTAATTGTAAAATTTATTATAATTCAGAAGAAATGCCAAATGGATATTATAATCAAATTAAAACAGGTAGCACTATAACATTAAATGCAGTTGCTGATCAAGGATATCAATTTGTTGGTTGGTTTGAACCAACTAGTGATGCTCTAACTCATATTGAGCTAAAGGAAACTCCAGTTTCAACTGATAGAGAACATACCTTCACAATGGGAAATACTGATTATACAGTATATGCTGTATTTGAAGCATTAGTAACAGCACTAATCCTTGATGCTCATAATGCAGGATTTACTTATGAAAACGATGAATTAGCAGAAAAAACAGTAGTAACTATAGGTGATGAATACACACCAAAGGCAGATTATGTTTTAGTTTATGGAGTAACAGCAGATGGAAATATAGTGCTTACTAAGGATACTGATTATACAGTAGATCTTGGAGGGTTAGACTTTGAAACTGAGGGAACCTACACTATTACATATACTTATAAGAAAGATATCACAAATAAGGCTACATTAACTGTTGAGGTAGTTTCTCAATTATATAATTTTCAGGCATTAGTATATGGAGGTAATGGTATAATTTATCATAATTTAGAAGAAATGCCAAATGGATATTTTAATCAAATTAAGGAAGGTGCAACTGTAACATTAAATGCAGTTGCCAATCAAGACTATCAATTTGTCGGATGGTATGAACCAACTGCTGAAGCTGTGACCCATATTGAACTAAAGGATACTCCAGTTTCAACTGATAGAGAATATACTTTCACAATGGGAAATACTGATTATACAGTATATGCTGTATTTGAAGCATTAGTAACAGCACTAATCCTTGATGCTCATAATGCAGGATTTACTTATGAAAACGATGAATTAGCAGAAAAAACAGTAGTAACTATAGGTGATGAATACACACCAAAGGCAGATTATGTTTTAGTTTATGGAGTAACAGCAGATGGAAATATAGTGCTTACTAAAGATACTGATTATACAGTAGATCTTGGAGGGTTAGATTTTGAAACTGAGGGAACCTACACTATTACATATACCTATATAAAGGATCCAACAATTAAGGCTACATTAACTGTTGAGGTGACTATGCCAACATATGTGTTCCAGGCTACAGTTGAAACCGGACATGGTAAAATTTATTATAATAGTGTTGAGCAATCTGAAGATGGATATTATGCAGAGTTAAAGGAAAACGAAACAGTTAAGCTACAAGCAGTTGCAGATGAGGATTGTGTTTTTGTAGGATGGTATACAGCTACTGATATTCCAGAACTTATTTCTACTGAGGCAGAACATACTTTTACAATGAGTAATAGTGAACAATATGTCTTTGCTAGGTTTGAAGCATTAGTAACATCACTTTCCCTTGATGCTCATAATGCAGGATTTACTTATGAAAACGATGAATTAGCAGAGAAAACAGTAGTAACTATAGGTGATGAATATACTCCAAATGCAGATTATGTTTTAGTTTATGGAGTAACAGTAGATGGAAATATAGCTCTTACTAAGGATACTGATTATACAGTAGATATTGGAGGGTTAGATTTTGAGACTGAGGGAACCTACACTATTACATATACTTATAAGAAAGATACCACAATTAAGGCTACATTAACTGTTGAGGTGGTTGCCCAAGAAGATATTGGTATTAATCTTACTTATGAAGGTAGCGCATCTCCCGTTGAGTATAATGGAGGACGTGCTGCATATGTATTTAAGTCAAGTATAAAAAACAATGGAGAAGCCTGTGATATTGAAGCACTTGGACTATCTTATGAATGGAGAAATCATAGTACTGGAGAAGTAGTAGATGTAGATAGAGATGATACATGGGATGAAGAACTTCATTATTCATCTCCTGCAAAGGTTGGTGTTTATGATTTTGTTGTTTATGAAGTAGTTGATGGACAAAAGAAAGATTTACTTACTGAAACTAGAGAAATTATAGAAAATCAGTTTAGTGTTGTTAGTGATTCTCTAACAATAAGTGAATATACAATTTATACCGTTATTTCTAAGGTAGGAGATAAATATTACGCTATGTCTAATCCTTTTGAAGGTAATACTGAACGTGAAGCAATAGAGGTTACACCAGATGAAAATGGAATTATTTCTCTTGGTACAAACTATGAATTTGTTTTTAGATTCTATGATTCTGGAAAGAAGGATTCTAATGATAATACTTTATATAGAGTAAGAATAGGTAATGGAACATATAGGACAGGAAATATAATTTTATGGTCAAGTGGAGGTATTGAATATAGTACTTCAACTAGTGCAGATTATACCTTATCAGTATCTTTAAATGAAGATGGAACCGCATATATTCATAATCCATATTGTGGTGGTACTTTACGTCTTGTTTATGATGAGACTGCAGGAAAGTATATGTTTACAGCAAAAAGCGTAGATGATGATCAAAGAGAATCATATTCTGTATATCTTTATAGCAAATATACTGAGCCTGTTGAGGAAACAAAAGAGGTTTATGAATTTAATTCAAAGCTTACTAAGGATTACGATGGTAATGCCGTTTCATTTAATATTTATAAGGATGTAACCATTTGTACTGAGTCTGGTGAGGATATATCAGTAATACTAAAAAATGAAACAGGTAGATTTGTATGGACAGATATAAAAGGAAACATTATTTTAGTTGGTACTCCTGATGAAGAAGGAAATGTAACTGGTCCAAGTGATATTGGAATGTATCAATTGGTTTTCCAAACCTTAGAAAAAGGTGAAACAGGTATGGAATGGACAGAAAAAGCTATTTTACATACCTTTGAAATATGTGAATCTAGTACATCAAATTAAAAGATAAAAAATATTTAAAAGAGGATGTTCCAAAATATGGAAAATCCTCTTTTTTAAGCCTTTATTTTATTATTAGTATTCTTTTTAGATAATAGAATAATGGTATAGCGAAGTGATATTATATTATATGATTTTCTGTATTGTTGACATAAACAAATTATGGTAATATAATAGAAACAAAAAAAGGAGATTTTGTTTCCATATGAAAGATCGTATTATTTGTGAATCTATTAATAGTCTTAGACAAGAGGGATTAAAATTTTCTGTAGATACCTTAGCAAAACGGCTTAATATTTCTAAGAAAACTATTTATAAGTATTTTCCAAATAAAGAGTCATTAGCGTTAGAATTATACCAGACATATTATACAGATATATTGTCTGAGGCTAAGAAATTAGTTATAGAAAATACAAAGGATAGTCAAAAAAAATTATTGTTTTTATATTATGACGCTAAGATAATGACCTGCAGAGATGTTTTTAATAAATATAAGCTTAATGAGAGCTTATATAGATACACAACAGAACATAATAATGATTTTTGGGAAATAATATCATCAACTATGGATGATAAAGATAAAGTATCACTAAGAATAATAGTAGATGGTACTTTTGAAAAAATATGTAATGAAAAAATAGCACCTAATGATGTTATAGATAGGTTGGTGAATATTTTATGGTAATAGGAATACTTCGTTTTTTTGCAATTATTTGTGTAGCAATTATTTGTGGAAAGGTTGTTTCTAAATTAAAATTACCTGCTATTTTAGGTTGGCTAATTGCAGGTATTATTTTTGGTCCATATCTTGCAGAGGTTGTAACTTTAGAAATTACCAGTTCAATGTGGTATAAGGTTACTATAAAATTATTTGAATGCTTTGCGGGTGTAATGATTGGTCGAGAAATTATATTTAAAAAAATAGCTAAGTCAGGTAAACAAATTATTGGTATAACATTTATTCAATCAATTGGAACATTCTTGTTTGTAAGCTTAGCATTTATGATAGTATTTATTATAGCCGATATACCATTATACTTATCCTTTGTTTTTGGCGGTATTGCCTTGGCAACTGCACCAGCACCAGCATTATCTATTGTTAATCAATATCACACGAATGGCCCTGTCACTAAAACATTGATACCACTTGCAGCAATTGATGATATTATTGGTGTTGTTGTATTTTTTACGGTTATTTCTATTGTTAGTGCTACCCATGGAAGTGCCGCATCATCTCCTATTGCAATAATTGGAATGGTTTTACTTCCTTTTGTAATTGGAATCGTTGTAGGTCTTTTAGCAGCTTTACTTATGAAATTAACTAAAAAAAGTACAATTCGTTTTATTATTCTTATGTTATTTCTTGTGTTATCAACTATAACAGGTTTATTAATTGACCATTTTGTATTTCATTCATTTTCATTAAATTATTTATTAATTGGAATGTCTTTTAGTGCTACACTTGTCAATTTAATTTCCGAGGATGACCTTAAGGATACATTAAAATTATATAGTCCTATTTTGAATATATCTCTTGTCATTGTTATTGTAAATCTTGGTATGCCACTAGATTATAGACTTATTGCAGGTGCTGGAATATTTACGGTTGTTTATATATTATCAAGAGCTGTAGGAAAAATTGGAGGAGCCTTTATCGGTGGAAAATTGACAAAAGCTGAGCCGGCTGTTACAAAATTTTTAGGGTTTACTTTACTCCCTCATTCGGGAGTTTCTTTAGTATTTACAGGAATTGCTACAGCTACGCTTTCGTCATTTGATTCTAGCCTTGCTGCAATAATATCTGGAACCATTGTTGCAGCAGCAATTATTAATGAAATAATCGCCGTTATAATTGCAAAATATGCTTTTAAATGGGCTGGTGAAATTATTGAATAAGCAGAAAAAATTTAAAAAATATTAGAAAAAAATTTTAAAAAAATATAAAATAAAATCATAGACAAGTCGTTAATTAATCGGTTGCGTGAGTTATGCTATCCATTCAATTAAGTACTTTCTAAATTTATTAGGAGGTTAGATTATGAAACGTGTTCAAAGTGCTTGTTTATTGCAAACTCTTCACTTTATACTAGATCCAAATGTAACTAAGGAAGAAGCTATTGAAAAAGTTAAAGCTGAAGTTGCACATTACAAAGCAAATAATGTTGACAATGTTATGATTTTAAGAGAAGAAACATTATCTGATGGTACAGTGATTCTTTGTATTAAGAAGAAAGTATCTGGTTATAGCATTGGAAATTATTTCAATGATTAAAATTTAAAAAAATAATTGTCATATATTGATATTGGTAAAAAGTAGTGATATAATAGCGTTGTCCTTTTAAGATAGGATGCATACATTTAAAACTAATAATGTTAGTTGGAAAAAAATATTATGGTTTAGTAGTTATTTTAGGAGGTATGCACATGAAAGGACAAATAACTAGAGAAGGACTTGCACGTGTCCTAAGGCAAATACGTGTAGAGAATCATTTAACACAGCAAGAGCTTGCCGATATTCTTTACTGTGACATTCGTCAAATAAGACGATATGAAACAGAAGGAACTGACAAGTTAACTGTAGTTAATATGTATTCCGAACAATTTAACATTAATTCATTAAGCATCTTGAGCATGGCTCAAGGTGCTTTTTGACTTTTTAGGACATAAATTGTCCTCACATATATTTTTTTTATAAATTATAATATGGGTGTGGTTGAAAAACCATGGTGAAAACTGAATATTAAAATCAAAAAGGTATGATTGAAGGATGCTTTATATAATACTAATATTCTTTATTAGAGATCTTAAGAATAGATATAAAGTTTAAAAGTATAAAGAATATTGTAGTGATTTATTATGCTATAGCATAGGTATTATATTAATGCTTTATTTAGCAAGTAGCCAGACACTAGAAGTGTCATACAACTTAATAAAAGCCATGTCCAGCAAAAAAGGGTAAAAATATGTAATGAAATTGTAGAATAATAATGATGGCTTGTGGCCGGTAGCAGCAAATAACAATGTGTATTATATTTTTTTGAATGAAAAAAAGCCGGCCAGTTTTTTTAATAATTAGGGGGTGTGAATATGACCATTGAAGAATTACAAAACAAAACTTATACAATTAATACAAAGGGTGGGTTGTATTATGATACAACATTTAATGCTAATCTAGATGCCTTTACTATGGCAAGCCGTTTTATGCCAGAAGAAAAGCTACAAAAGCTATTTATTAACGCATATAATGAGAATAAAGAGCTTCTTGCAGCTATAATTCTTTATAACCTTGATATAAGAGGTGGAAAAGGAGAAAGAAGAATTTTCAAAGTGTTTTTCCATTTAATGTGCTTATGTGATCAAGATCTCGCAAAACAAATTTTAGCATTTATTCCTTCACTTGGAAGATATGATTATATTTTTGAAGCATATGATACCCCAGTTTGGCAAGATGCATTTTTGATGATTAAAGAAAGATTAAAAGAGGATATTAATAGTCCTCATCCTTCCTTGCTAGCTAAATGGATGCCTTCACTTAGAACTCATAATAAAAATAATCCCTTCGCAAAGAAACTTTCAGCTATGCTTTGTTATAGTGAAAGAGAGTATCGACATATTTTATCTACTCTTAGAACAAAGCTTGATATTGTTGAAAAGAGAATTACAAATAAGGATTATACATTCAATTATGAGAATATTCCTTCAAAGGCTATGAAGAACTATAATAATCTTTTCATGTCTAGAGATAGAGAAAGATTTATTGATTATCTTTCTTTAGTTTCTAAAGGAAAGGCATCAATTAATACCAAGGGCTTAGCTCCATATGAATTAGTTAAATCTATTATATATTCTAATAATGACCCAACAGTTGTTGATCAATTATGGAATAATTTAGATAACTATTTCGATGGTAGCCATTCTAATGTATTAGTTGTAGCTGATACCTCGGGTTCGATGACATGCTATGATTATTTACCTATATCATCAGCTCTAGGTCTTGCAATCTATGCAGCACAAAGAAATACTGGTGTATTTCATAATAAGTTCATAAACTTTTCAGATCGTCCGTCTTTTCAACAAATAAAGGGTGAAACTTTATCACAAATGTTAAAGTCAATTGATTATGATAATTGGGAATGCTCGACTAATATTGATGCCGCAATGAAAATGATTTTACAAGCTACAAAAAAATCAAAAGAGGATTGCCCATCTCATTTAGTTATAATTTCAGATATGGAATTTGATTCATGTACTAATAAAAAATCAAATTATCAAAAATGGAAAGAAGAATATCAAAAAAACGGTTTAGAAATGCCAAAAATTGTCTTTTGGAATGTTGCCGGGAATGCTAAAGGTATCCCTGTTACAAAAAACGAAGATGGGGTTGCTCTTGTTAGTGGATTTTCACCAGTAGTGTTTAAAGGATTGTTTGACCTTGAAAACTATAAACCAATAAATGCAATGCTTGATATTTTAAAACCATATCTTGAAATGCTTAGTTAGCCTATAACAGCCTTGTTATAGGCTTTTATTATTTAAGAATTTTATTTTAACATTATTTATTTTAAATGTTATAATGTAGTTATAATTGTCGAATAAAAAAAGAAAGGGATGAATAGATATGTATATTTATTCTAAAGAATCATTTTCAAATGATGAAATAATTGGAAGTAAAATGTTACTTACCTATTTGCTTGAGGATGAGGAAAAAGTAGCTAGTTTGATTAATGCATTGGAAGCTAGAGGTATTTACTATAGTGCTGTTGGAAAAAGTGATTTGGTGTGCAAAAGAAATAGTTATATTTCTGATATTGAGGTGCAAATAGATAGCTCTAAAATTGCAGTTATAGTTCTTTCAAAGGCTTTTTTTGATGATTGTAATAAGGAACTTCAAAATATTACATGGTATGAGATAGGATATTTATTAGGTCAAAAAAAGAAAATAGCTTTATATTTTATTGATATTGATAGTTCTGATCTTGCAGAAAAGCTATATAAAACACCTATTAGACAAATACAAGGATGTAATAATGAAGGAGATTTAATTAAATTTATTAATGCTAATAATATTATGGAAAACCTATTCTATACTGATGAAGACATAAATAGATATGCTTCTAAAAGAATTTCTTATTATAAACTTACAACGGTCTTTAATGTTTATAAGAGTAATATATTAGAAATGACTAAACAATTAAATAAATTTGGTGATGATTTTGATTCAAAAACTATTTTAAATATGTTTTTGCAGGAGCTTGTATGTGGGGTTACTGTTACAAGCTTTAATAAAAAGGATGTGTTAAATGAAATGTTTACTCCTTATTTATCTGAAACTGATATTATAATGAAGGATTTTCCTGTTAATTTTCAATATAGTAAGCCAGAATTATTAGATTATTCATCAGCAGAGGATATTTTCGCGACAATTAAAGCTGATTTTATCCTTCCAGTACATTCTTTATTGGGAGTTAATTTTAAGCCTTTTATTGCATTTAGAAGAAAATCAAAATTTAAATCAGAATTTATGATTCATATTCTTGAAAAAAATTATAATACGAGTGATTTAGAAAAATATGATGTTTTTATGAAAAATGATGATCATCTTCAAAGATTATATTTCTTATTAGATATGGGAGTTAGTGATGAAGAGGATTATACGATTGTTGGAAAGAAAACGAACTATATGTTCCCAGAATAAGAGGAGGTTTAGCTATGAAGATTAAGGTTAGTGCTCATCCACTTGATTTTGAAGAAAGAAAAGCCTTTGGGGTATTTATATCACATTCAAATGATAGTGATATTTTTAAGGAAGTTTGTAAAGCTCTTGAAGATGCTGATGTACCTCATTTAGTTGATAAGCAAATTAAAGTTTCCGCAATGGATTTTGCTTCTGAAATAAAATTATTAATTGATAAATGTAAATTAGCTATTGTGGTAATCACAGAGGGTGCTTTACAATCCTCATGGGTTAATTTTGAAATAGGTATGCTATGTGGTGAGGGAAAAAGAATCCTATTATATGACCCAATGCATTTGTTATCAATAGGAGGTAATTATCACTTAGATAAATTTCCTGTATATGATAACATTATATCTTTAGTTTCAGTTTGTAAGGAGATTGGTTTTTTTGAAGGTATTTTCCAAAATTATACTAAGGAACTAACAAAGGAGCTTTTTGAACAAAGAGTTAATGATTATACTGTACCAGTGAGAATAACCTTCACTTTACCAGGATATAATGATTTGCATTTAGAAAAGACAAGCTTTAGTTTGTTATTGCTTAATTTTGGAGTATTTGATTGTAAATATGGTGATGAAGGACTTTGCTTTCAAACGTTTGAGGAAGAAAAAGTGTGTCCAGTTAGCAAAATGCCATGTGCATTAAATAATAATCCAAATATTAAAGAATATCCAGAGTGTGTACTTCTTAATAAGACATTAGATGCTAACGTTGTTAATCAAGATGATGTTACAGTGGTTTTACCAGTACACAAAATATATGGAACAAGATTTAAGATGTTTGCTGATATATGTGACAGTAAAGAAACAGATAAGCTTTTTGAACTTTTAGAAGCTTTATCTTTAACTCCTTCTAAATCAAAAAGTGGAAATGGACAAAGAATATATTTTAATCTTCCTAATTCAAATTGGGATGGTATATTTAAATTAAAAAATACATTTAGTGATAATTTCATTTGTCCATCAGTTGTTGAGGTTGAATAGTGTATGATAGTATTAAAGTTTTTAGGGCTTGTTTTATTGCTTTTAGTTATTTTATTTATCGCAATCAATTATTTAGATAAAAACTCAAAAAGAAGAGTATATGCATTAGGGATAGTTATAGCTATTGGTTTTTTCATTAATTGCTTTGCACTTATATTTGATTTAATAAAAAATAATTCAAAGTTGGCAGTAGATTATTTTGTTGCATTGGTTAGAGCTGGTCAATATACTACTTGTTTACTTGTTTTTGACGACAAATTTGATAGTCTTGGAATATTAACTTCATATAATTTATTTAGGGTTATATATTATATTTTTATGGGAATAGCTTATCTAGTTTATTCTCTAACCTTGATTTCTTTAATTTCATATAAAACTACTTCAAAAATTAGACTTATTTTTTCAAAGAAGGATAAAGTTTATTGTTTTGTAAATGTAAATGAAAAATCATTTATTTTAGCTGAGAATATTAAAAAGAAATATCCTAAAGCTAAAATTGCATTTACTTTGTCAAATGACACTTTAGCTACTGTTGAGGAGAAGGACTTAAAAAAATTAAGGAAAATCATTATATTTTATATTGCTCATTTAAGGGAGATAATGTTTCATTTTTAAATCAATTTAATATTATAAAGAAATATAAAGTAAAATATACTTTTGCATTTTCTGATCAATGTGAGAATAATATAGAATTTTGTAAAAATAGCCTAAATGATAATATTGAAATATATCCAATAGTATCAGAGGAATATACTGATTCAGTTTATCTTCATAATTCTAATATACATATCATAAAGAAACATGATTTGTCATCAAGAATGCTTATTGAAAATCATCCGGCATATAAAAATTCATATATGGAAAATGATAATGAAAACATTAATATTATAATAATTGGTAGAGGTAGAACAGGTAATGAAGTATTAAAAAATCTTTATGTTTCTAACCCATTTAGAGATATTAATGTAAAAATGACTATATTTGATAAGGTGGATAATAATGGTTTTTATGAGTTAATGTATCCTCTTATGTATGAAGATGAACAAATTAACTATGTAAAGTGTAATATTTATTCAACTAACTTTATAGAAAATTTAAAAGCATGTTTAAGGCCTAACAATTATATAGTTGTAGCCTTAGGTGATGATAAAAAAAATATAGAAATATCTAATGTTATTTATAATTATATTATAGCCAATACAAATAATAAGGCTTCTATTTTTACACATATTAGAAATGATAAAAATAAATATCTATTAGAAACAAAATTATGCGATGGAGTAATTCTTGATTCATTTGGATTAGAAAGTCAGATTTTCAGTTATGAAATGGTTATAGGGGAATTTATGGATATTTATGCTAAGACAATAAATGAAAATTATAATAAGAGTAATCCAAAAAATGCATGTAAATGGGAAAAACTATCGGAATTCACAAAATCTTCAAATAGATCTGTTTGGGTTTCAGTACCTGCGAAACTATACTCTTTGGGTTTTGAAATTGTGGATATAACTGACCAAAGAGAAGAAACCTCAATTTTAAATCTTGATAGTGACATGGATTATAAAGGAGCCTATGAGGAGCATACTAGATGGAATAGATTTCATATTGTAAACGGTTGGAGAAGGCTTACTATAGAGGAATCAAAGGCGTTAAGCACTGATAAAAAAATAAGAAAACTTGAAGCTAAGAAAAAATCACTATCTTTATGTAGCTTTGAAGAATTAGATGAAGTATCTAAATATTTAAATGAGGATATAAAGTCATATGATTATTTTTGGAAAGAAGCTCTTATTTATGTATTACACAGATATAATAAAAAAATTGTAAAAATAAATAGCTAATAAAAAAAGTCTTTAGAATATAATGGTCTAAAGACGTTTTATACCTTCCTTTATTTGTATTAGTTTATATTGTAAAATTTATTTATACGAGAGGTGTAAAATATGAACAAAATAATTGCTTATTGTGGCCTAGATTGCTCAAAATGTGAGGCGTTAAAGGCTACCATTAATAATGATGATGAATTAAGAATGAATGTTGCAAAAGAGTGGTCAGAATTAAATGGTGTTTTAATTACTAAAGACATGATTAATTGTAATGGATGTAGGATGGACGGGGTAAAAACTCCTTTTTGTGATAAATTATGCCCAATAAGACTATGTGCTAAAAATAAGAATATTGAAACCTGTGGCTCATGTGGTGAGCTTAGTAAATGTGACAAAATTAAAATGATTATTTCTACTAATAAAGAAGCATTAGAACGTTTAAAAAATAATTAATTTATATTTTCCATTCACCAAATTTAACACTAGGCATTATTGTGCTATGGCTTCCAATGATTTTTTCCATCCATATCATATCGTACCATCTATTAAATTTGTAGCCGCATTTATGAAAAGTTCCAACAAGCTTATATACAAGCTTATTATGAAAATGCATACTATCATTAGTTAAATATTCATCAGTTTTAGAGGTGTATGCAATACAGGCATTTAGGTTTAAAATACCCATTTCTTTTAAAGATTCTTCTAAAGCTTCATAAAGCATTCTGCCTATACCTAAATGTCTATAATTGTCTTTAATATAAATAGTTGTTTCAACAGCCCAATCATAGGCTTTTCTACTTTTGAATTCTGTAGCATAAGCATAGCCAACAATAATACCATTCTCATCTATAGCTTTTATATAAGGATATTTAGAAGATATTTTTTTGATTCTTTCTTTAAATTCGGCTACTGAGGGTGCTTCATATTCGAATGATATTGCAGTTTTTAATACATAAGGAGTATATATTTTTAGTAAATCTTCGGCATCTTTTTCACATACTTTTTCAATTCTCATTTATATCATCTCTTTCTTATAAACATATTTTATCACTATTTAAATAAATATAAAATTAAATAAAGGAGTGAATACTATGCCTAGTACAAATGAGTACTTAAATTACGTATTAAATTTATTAAATAATGTTCAAGGAATCACTTATAAAAAGATGATGGGAGAATATCTTCTTTACAAAGATATGATATTATTTGG
>JBJEFR010000127.1:0-3688 GCA_051874255.1 Anaeroplasmataceae bacterium | reverse complement strand
ATAATAAAAATATAAAATGATATTTTTATTTTTAAAGTATTTTGTTATAATTGGTCTGGTTAAATAAATAAGTAGGAGAAATATATGCGTAAAAAAATCTCAATAATATGTCTAATGATAATTATATCATTATTCTTTTGTAGCTGTAAAAAAAAGGAAAATAATACTTGGGAGGCTCAAAGCTTAACAGTATCAAATACAATGATAGGACAATCTAGTGAAATTCTTGGATATGTTGAAAGACATATACCAGAAGAATCAAATGAGGGACTTAGTAGATATCCATACTATGGAACGAATCTAGCCAATATTACCTATGAAGAAAAGATTTCATTAATTAATGAATCTAATTATTTACGTAGTAGCTCTACTACCTATGATGAAATGGATATTAATGGTAATTTATATTTAAATGGTGAAGAGATAAACAGAAAATTATATAAGCATACTGCATCAGAAAATTTTTTTTTTGGGAATGTGGATGATAATGAACGTGCAGTAATTAAAAAAATCACTATTGATCCTAAAAGAAACGGAAACTATATTACGGGATTATATGCTCCTGCTGGAGAAGTAATTAAAGTTGAAATTTCTAATGAGGATTTAGAAAAAACTGGTGGTGTTAAAATTGAAATCGGTCAATTTCCACAAAATAATCAGCTTAATAATATTTGGGAGGCAAGAGATGATTTTTCAAGAATGCCTCATATTGGAAATGAAATGCTTGTTAGCAAAACCACTTCCTATGTTGGAGCTTATCTTGGCGGACCAATTTATGTAACACCAGTTAACAAATCAAGCTTCACAATCACAATTAGTGGTGCTGTTGAATACTGTCACTTCATTTATGGACTTACAACTAAAGAGGAATTTGAAAGATTATCTAAAACAAGTGCACCATATTTTGATCTTGAGGTATGGGATAACTCTGTAAGACATTCGGGTCCCAAATCAATGACTAATCTTGACTATGACAATTTAGAAAAAATATCAGAATTTTGGCTTGCAACCTCTAATATTAGTAGACAAATTCCCTCTGGTTCTTCTCTTGATATGGGTATAACCTTCCTATATGATACTTTTGTATGTGCTGGTGCTGCCTGTGCCATTGTTGGTAGAAATTGGTGTAATATGCCAGTAGGATGGATGGCAAGTGCTCTAGATTATGATTCTTTTACTCAAAGTGGAGCTTGGGGTTCAATTCATGAATTCAATCATCACTTCCAACGCTATGGCTTTGAACCTGGTGACGAGGTTACAAATAACGCAGTAAGTCTTCTTTCTTATATAAATAATACTAATATATCTTCATATAGAAGCAAAGGATTAAGTGGCTGGAATAGATACCTAGATCCAGAAATTAGTCTAAAAGAAACCTTAAGTCTTAGTGAAGAGAATCAAACCATCAGTAGTCTATCAGCTTATGCTGATATCATTCATACATTTGGAGTTGATACATTCATTAAGGCAGCTAAATATGGTGCAGGTTCAGGTGGAGTTGACACTTGGTATGAAGCTCTATCAACTTCTTCTGGATATGATATGTCATATTATTTTGAAAGTATATTGCATCAAACCATATCTAGTACAGTAAAAGATAATTATTCTCTTTTAAAGCCATATATACCAGCTACATTTAAATACCAAACTGGTCGTGTTATAGATGGTAATGAAATAATTACCGTAAAACCATATAAGGTTGATTATAATGATAGAATTACCATAGATTTAGACAATGATTTGGTTTTACCTAATGGCTTTTCATATGAAGTAAAATCTATATCTTCTCCTACTTCAGGTAAAATAATAAAAAATACTAATAATACATATACATATATTCGTGGTAATAATTCTTCATCTGGTCAAATGAAGTTAGTTATCACTGTTACTAATAATGATATTACAGAAGATTTAGAATTTATTTTTGAATTTGAAGATGACTATTTAGGAATAGAAGCAACTAGATATACATACCTTGATAATATCTATAGTGATGCTTTAGAAGCTACTCTTAATAACTTTCAAGGATATTCTTCTAAAATTGATGAAACCATAGATAAGCATTTTATAAACCAGGTTAAAAATAATGAAATATATACCTATTCTGGTAAGATATATATTAATAAAGATGGTTCATATAAAATAGGTGTTAGAACCTCATCACGCTCTAATACCTATGTTGAATTTGCCCTAAATTCAAGTAATTATACTGATAACTTCAATTCTCTCAAAGAAGCACCAATAGATTACAATACCGATAACATAACATATAATTGTAAAAAAGGTGATTATATTTACTTTAGAATAACTATACAATCATTCCATAATGATGCATACGCAGAAATATTTATGGGATTTAATGATGAATCTATGACAAGCTTAAGCACTAATTTTTTATACAATAATAATTCAAAAGGATTTATACAATATCAAATAAATGATTTATATCCTAAAACATATTCTGCTTCTAATATAACCTGTGATTCTTCTATTCAAAATATTGTGTCATATACAGAAGACTATAGTGCTTGGGATGATAACTTTAAAATTGAAAATGCCATTGATGGAAAGGATAATACATCATATCATAGTGTAAATGGTAAAACAATTGATTCCGAACCATTCGAGCTTACAATTGATTTAGGAAAAAATCAAATAGTTAATACTCTAAAAATAACAGGATATACTGGACCACAAATGCATATGCCTATTACCTTCAAGCTTTATGGTGGTACAACATTAGATAATATGCTTCTATTAGGAGATTA
Organism: Anaeroplasmataceae bacterium; assembly: GCA_051874255.1. Classification (GTDB taxonomy): domain Bacteria; phylum Bacillota_I; class Bacilli_A; order Acholeplasmatales; family Anaeroplasmataceae; genus UBA3206. The sequence continues at coordinate 920 of JBJEFR010000127.1, read as the reverse complement.
TAAAGATGTAGAATTTAGTGGAAGATATTTATCAGTATACTTTAATAAAACAGAAATCAGATATTATAAAATAATTATTACTGATACATCTAATCACAGGTATATCGCAATATCTGAAATAAATATGGCATTAAATACTACAGGAAATATAATAACACCTGGTATAGCTACATACTACTGTAATAATAATTCTAACTTTAGTACTATAAATACTCAATCAACATTTGGTTCAGTTGTTAAAGGAAACGGAATAATTAAGCTAAATACCTTTGGTTCTTCTTTTGGAATATTTACTAAAAATAATGAAGAAGCAAAAATTAGATTAACAATTGATGGTATATCTAAAGAAATTACAATCAATTCTAATTCACTATCTGTTTATGAAATATTAGATAATGGTAATCATCAAATAGAAATTGAAATTCTTGAGGGTGAATTAATTATTGATTCATTTATAATTTAAAAAAACCATATAAAAAAAGATGTATTATTTAAAAATACATCTTTTTTCTTAAAATTCTACAAACACTAATCCAAAATTAATATAGATGAATTTCCCATTAATTTTTGATTCTTATATTTTTTTTGTTTAGATGAATATCTTCTAGGCTCATCTATAATAGCACATATTTGGTTATTCATTATAATAAAATCACATCTATATGTATTAACATATTCTTCTTCTATAATTTCAAAATCTAAGCTCATTTTTATTATTAAATACTTATTTATTCTAATATAATATGAGACATAATAAAAATCATTATATCTTATAAAAGAGTTAAGTAATGAGGACTTTGAATCTATTTTTATTTTTGATCTATTTACGATGTTGAAATTATTATCTAGTTTAACTATATATTCATAATCATCTTGATATTTTTTATTTGATGTTATAATTTCTTCATCATTATAATAAA
>JBJEFR010000126.1:0-17038 GCA_051874255.1 Anaeroplasmataceae bacterium | reverse complement strand
TAAAAGCCCTGTTCAATATAGAACAGAGCTCTCATTTAATTAATATACCCTTTTTGTGTCTACGAACTATTGACTAGTTCACTTTAAGTGCAGAGATTATATCTTTACTTTCTAATATATCCAGATTTAATAGCTTCTTCCTTTACAGCCTTACTAACTGTAGGAACAACTCTTTCATCAAATGCAGAAGGAAGAATATATTCAGGATTTAATTCTTCATCAGTAATTAAATATGCTAAGGCATTTGCAGCTGCCATTTTCATTCCTTCGGTTATTTTGGTAGCCTTTGCATCAAGGGCACCTCTAAAAATTCCTGGGAAAGCTAGAAGGTTATTAACTTGGTTAGGGAAATCACTACGTCCTGTACCAACAATAACAGCTCCTCCAGCTTTTGCATCAGCATAACTGATTTCTGGAGTAGGATTAGCCATTGCAAAGATAAATGGCTCTTTCATAGTTTTAACCATTTCAGTTGTTACTAGGTTTGGAGCACTTACTCCAATAAATACATTTGCGTCCTTTAATAATGATGCAAGAGTATTATCATGATTTGGTTTAGTATCAATGATTCCATCATCGATAAGCTCTTTAATTAAGAAGTCATATGAGTCGTAGTTTTTCTTATCAACAACTCCATCCTTGTTAGAAGCATATAAAGTTTTAACTCCAAGCTTTTTAAGCATTCTTGCAATGTTTGAACCAGCAGCTCCTGTACCAGACATTACAACCGTTAAATCTGACATTTTCTTTCCTGTTAATCTTGCACAGTTTGTCACAGCTGCACCTACAACAATAGAAGTACCATGCTGATCATCATGCATTACAGGAATATCTAGTTCCTTAATTAATCTTCTTTCAATTTCTACGCATCTTGGTGCTGAAATGTCTTCTAGATTGATTCCTCCTAAAGAAGGAGCTAGAATTTTACAAGTTCTAATTATTTCTTCTACATCAGTAGTGTCAATACATAAAGGAATAGAATCGATATTAGCAAATCTTTTAAATAAAGCTGCCTTTCCTTCCATTACAGGAATTCCCGCAAGTGGTCCAATATTTCCAAGGCCAAGGACAGCTGTTCCATCACTAATTACAGCTACAGTATTCCCCTTTGATGTATATTCATATACAAGCTCAGGATTCTTAGCTATTTCCTTACAAGGCTCAGCTACTCCAGGTGTATAAGCAAGTGATAAGTCTTCCTTAGTTTCTAGTGGACATTTTGTCGATACAGCAAATTTTCCACCAATGTGTGCTTTTAAAGCTTCAGTTTTTAAATCCATATTATTTTTCCTTTCTTTCAAATACGCTATTTCCAAATGTATCATATGCAACTATTAAAGGGAAGTCTTCAACAACCAATCTTTTAATAGATTCGCATCCTAAATCATTAAATGCAACCTCTTTTGCTTCAATTACTTTTTTTGATAGTAAAGCTCCAGCTCCTCCGGTTGCGATAAGATATACAAGACCATATTTTTTACAAGCATCTTGAACACTTTTATCTCTTGGACCTTTACCAATCATTCCTTTAATTTTTAAATTTGGCATATAATCAATAAACTTGTCCATTCGACAGCTTGTTGTAGGACCAATAGAGCCTACAGACATTCCTGGCTTTGTTGGAGTAGGTCCTGCATAATAAATTAAAGAATCAGTAAAATCTACGGGTAGTTCTTCATTATTATCAATCATATTTTTCATTCTTAAATGAGCTGCATCACGAGCAGTAAAAATTGTTCCAGAGAATTTTATTACATCTCCAGCTTTTAAAGCTTTAAAGTCAATCATTAGATAATCACCTCAACATGTCTATTTGCATGGCATTGAATATTTAATGCTACAGGTAATGAGGCTATATGACATGGAACAGTATTAATGAATACATCTAATACTGTTGTATCTCCACCAAGTCCCATAGGTCCAATATAAAGCTTATTAACCTCGGCTTTAATTTCTTCTTCAAGTTTTGCGATTTGTGGATTATTATGTCTTCCTTCACGAAGAAGAGCTTCCTTTGCCATTAAGCAAGATGTTTCGAAATTTCCACCGATTCCTATTCCTAAAAATAGAGGAGGGCATGGTCTACCATCAGCTTCTTTAACAGCATTAACAATGAATTTTTTAATGCCTTCAATACCATCGGTAGGATTAAGCATAGCCATTTTGCTCATATTTTCACTACCAGCACCCTTAGGTGCTAATTTTATTGTTAATTTATCACCAGGAACCATTTTAATATGAACGATTGCTGGTGTATTATCAGTTGTGTTTTTTCTTGTGATTGCATCAGCTACAGATTTTCTTAAATAGTATTTATCATAAGCTTCTTTAACCCCTGCATTAATAGCTTCATATAAATCACAATTTATATGAACATCATATCCTATTTCAACAAATGCAGTTACAATTCCTGTATCCTGACACATAGGAATACTTTCATTTTTTGCAAGGCTAGCATTATCTAATATTTGATTAAATATTTCCTTAGCTAAGCTATTAGTTTCCTTTTCTTTTGCCAGCTTTAAATGATTTAATGTAAAATCATTTAAAATGTGGCAAGCTTTAAATATTCCTTTTTCTATAGAATCTTTTATTTGATCAAAATCAATATCTCTCATAAATTCTCACCCATAAAAAGATTATACAATAATTCCTTCCTTTTTTCTATGCTTAGATACTTAATTGTGCAAATTAATGCATATTTAGTCATAAAAGTGAATAATTATTTTTAGGTGATTAATTTAATGAGAAAAATAATTATGTCATTAATTCTAGTTTTAGGATTGTTAATTCCAACGATTAAAGTAAATGCTAATAGTGAATTTACTCCTAATGCTAAAAGTTCTATATTAATGGAGGCTAAAACAGGAACCATTTTGTATGAGAACAATAAAAATGAAAGATTATCTATGGCTTCTATGACTAAGGTCATGACTCTATGCGTTATAATGGATGCGATTAAGGATAAAAAGATAAGCTATGATCAAGTATTGACTACAAGCGAAAATGCCAAAAGTATGGGAGGAAGTCAGGCATATTTAGAGGTAGGAGAAACTCATACTTTAGATGAATTACTTAAATGTATATGTATTGCTTCAGCAAATGATGCAGCAGTCACTGTCGCAGAGGCTATTGCAGGTACAGAAAGTAAATTTGTTTCATTTATGAATGCGAAGGCTTCTTCACTAGGACTTACAGATACGCTTTTTAGTGATTGTACTGGACTGTCAAATGAAAATCATTATACTTCCGCCTATAATATGGCAATAATGAGTCAATATCTTGTAAATAATTATCCTGAAATATTAAAGTATACATCTATGAAGGAAGATTACATAAGACAGGATACATCAAATCCCTTTTGGCTTGTAAATACTAATAAGCTAATAGGATATAACAATATTGATGGACTTAAAACTGGTTGGACTAATAAGGCTGGATACTGTATAACGGTTACTGCATGTAGAAATGATATGAGACTTATTGCAGTAGTTATGGGATATGAAAATACTAAACTACGAAATAAAGAGGTAGTAGAATTATTAAATTATGGATATTCAAATTATGAGTTAAAGTGTATATTAAATAAAGGTGATATTATTGATACAATAAATGATGTTAGGTTAAATCCTAAAACAGTTAATTTAGTTGCAAGTGAGGATATATATCTTGTTGTTGGTATAAATGAAAATACTGACAATATTAAGTTAAAATATGTTTATTCAAAGGAAATTGAAAATATTCTTACAAACAATGTTGGTAATATTGAATTATATATAAATAATGAAATGGTAAATAAATATTTAATTGTATTAGATAATGAAATAAGTAAAAATAATTTTTTTAAATTTACTATAGAAATAATAAAAGGAATGATATTAACGTAATTGTGATATAATAAATTAGAGGTTTAATTATGAGTAAACATAAAATATATCAAACAATAGTCCTAATATTATATATCCTTGTATTAATACTATTTATGCTACTTAGTATTCAAAGCGGTAGTGATTCAGGAAGCTTAAGTGGTAGTGTTGCAGATATAATAAAGGATATGTATGAGTCAATTTTTCATGATAAAATTAATAATATAAATAGGTTTAACTATTATATAAGAAAGATAATAGGTCATTATGGATTTTTCTTATTAATAGGATTATTATCTAGTATGTATTTATATTCAATAAGAAGAGTCAAATATATATTCCTTATAGGCATAAATTTCTCATTTCCACTTATTTATGCATTTATAAGTGAATATGTTTTACAAAGTCTTGCAAATAATAGAAATCCAAGCTTTAATGATGTTTGGATAGACTATGCTGGTTTTTTAACCTCAGGTATTATTTTAACGATTATTTTCTATTTCATAAGAAGAAAAAATAACTTGATTTATTAAAGTAAATTAAGTTATTTTTTTTGTACTTAAAGTAAACGTTTTCAATTTGATGTTTCTTATAGTTTATGATATTCAATTTTTGTTAAGGGGGTAAAAATATGCTTAGACTAGAAAATATAGTTAAAACATACAAAGTAGGAGATCAAGAGGTTAAGGCCTTAAAGGGGTTATCACTTTCATTTCGTAAAAGTGAATTTGTGTCTATTTTAGGACCATCTGGTTGTGGTAAAACAACAACATTAAATATAATTGGGGGATTAGATAAATATACTAGTGGTGATTTAGTTATCAATGGGAAATCAACTAGTGAATATAATGATCGAGATTGGGATATTTATAGAAATCATAGAGTAGGGTTTATATTTCAGTCTTATAATTTAATACCACATCAAACAATATTAGAAAACGTTGAATTAGCACTAACTATTGCAGGTGTTTCTAAAGCTGAAAGAATAGAAAGAAGTAAAAAGGCTCTTGAAGAGGTTGGGCTAGGAAACCAGCTTAATAAAAAGCCTAATCAATTATCAGGTGGACAATGTCAAAGAGTTGCGATAGCTCGTGCGCTTGTCAATGATCCTGAAATATTATTAGCAGATGAACCTACAGGAGCATTGGATACACAAACAAGTATTCAAATAATGGAATTAATTAAGAAGATTTCATTAAATAGGCTAGTAATAATGGTTACTCATAATCCTGAGTTAGCTGAACAGTATTCTACAAGAATTGTAAGATTATTAGATGGACAATTAGTAAGTGATACAAATCCTTACAAGCCAGAAGATGAAATAGAAGAGGTAAAAAAATCCTTAGAAGAGGAAAAATATCTAATTACAGAGGAAACTTCAAATTTAACACCAAAGGAAATAAAAAAATACAATAAGAATAAGGCTGAAAATGCTAAAATGAGTTTTTGGACAGCCTTCAAGCTATCTGCACGTAATTTAGTTAGTAAATTAAAAAGAACAATAATGGTAGTAGTTGCAGGTTCAATTGGTATAATTGGAGTTTCAACTGTACTTGCTGTTTCTTCAGGTGTAAAGGGATATATTGCAGATATGCAGGATGATATGCTATCTGGAAATCCTATTCAAATCACTAAAACAGGAGTAAATTATGAGGCAATGCTTGATCAATCTTCATTCAGTGATAAAAGAGATATCTTAGAGGCTGGTGATTGGGTTAATGTTAATTCTATGATTCAATATTTAACTGGTAATCAAGATGTACTTATGAATCTTATGTATAATAATGAGTTTGATAAGGATTATATTAATTATGTAAAGAGTATGCCTAAAGAATATTATAATGCAATTTCTTTAGACTACGGAATTGATGTAACAACTAATATCTATACTGATTTTAGCCTTAATACAACTGAGGATTATTCAAAAAGTGAAACGAATTATAATAAAGAAATGTCATTACAATCAATTACATCCTTATATACATCATTAATTAAGGAATTAGATGATTATAAACAATATGCATCTGTAATTACATCACTTACAAAGGTAATGAGTCAATGTGTTAATGATAATGATTATATTAAATCCCAATATGATATAGTATCAGGAACATTACCACAAAAAGAAAATGATATTTTAATAGTATTAGATGATAAGAGTCAATTAACTGATTTAATGCTTACTCAATTGGGATATTATTCACAAGAGGAGTTTTTTTCTTTAGTTTATAAAGGACTTGGAGACGAGGAAAACTTCAATGAGGCTGTTTATAAGAATAGATTTAGCTATGAAGAGCTTATGAGTAAAAAATTCACTTGGTATCCTAATGATAGAGTATTTAGTGAAAGCACTATTCCAACTAAGTCATTTAATTATAATTATGAAGCTAGTAGCGAATGGACAGATGGAATTGAATTAAATATTTGTGGTATTGTTAAACCTAAGGCTAATATTTCTTATGGGGCTTTAAGTCAAGGATTCTTATACTCTGAGGATCTTGCAAGAAAGATGATTAGTATTAATCAAAACTCTAAAATAGCCAATTATATTAATGAGCATGGTACTATTCAAAGTGGTTTATATAATAATAATCCAGTAGGAATATATTATGAACTTCCATATTATTTTGAAAGAGAAGATAATACATATGATCACACAGATATTGTTTTTGTTGGTGAAACAAATCAAATGTCTCAAATGTTTGAAATGATGGGTATCGATTTAGGAGGAGATTTTTTAAGTATTACTTCTAAAACTATTGCGGCATCTTATATACCTGAGTCTATTAATATATATCCACTTGATTTTGACCATAAGAATTTAGTTACTGATTATTTAGATAAATGGAATACCACTGAATCAGTGACATTTATAGATTATGATGATAATTTTAATGTTACATATGTAACTGATGAGCATGGTAAAGAGATTGTTAAAACTAAAACATTACAATACAAAACTACTATTTTAGATGAAGCCGGAAATCCCGAAACTGATGCTGATGGAAATGTGTTGGTATCTACAAGACATGAAATAAAATATACCGATCAAGTAGGATTGATAATTAATATGATGAATACAATGATTGATATTATAACTTATGCATTAGTAGCATTTACAGCATTATCACTTGTAGTATCAACTGTAATGGTTGGAATTATTACCTATGTATCAGTAGTTGAACGTGTTAAAGAAATCGGAGTAATTAGATCACTTGGTGGACGTAAGAAGGATGTATCACATTTATTTAATGCTGAAACATTTATGATTGGTCTTTCAAGTGGTGTATTTGGAATTGTATTTACGGCACTACTATCCTTAATAATTAATCTAATAGTTTCTAGTGTAAGTGATGGAGCCGTTAAGGTTATTGCAGATCTTACATTCCCAACTGCTATAATTATGATAGTATTAAGTATTTTATTAACATTAATTTCAGGATTACTTCCAGCTCGTTCTGCAGCTCACAAGAATCCAGTAGATGCATTAAGAAGCGAATAAAATAAAAAAGCTTAACTCTTAGTTTTGAGTTAAGCTTTATTTTTTACTTAGTTAAGAATACCTTGTATGCAAGATATGCCTCATAGATATCTACCTTTGATACTATTTCCATAGGGGCATGCATATTAAGTACTGCAACTCCAGCATCAATAACATTCATATTCATGTTTCCAAGGATGTAGGCAATAGTTCCTCCACCACCTTGGTCAACCTTACCAAGCTCAGCTGTTTGGAAATTAATATTATTGTGATCCATAATATTTCTAATCCATGCAAAGTATTCAGGATTGCAATCATTAGATCCACTCTTTCCTCTAGCTCCAGTATATTTATTGAATACAATACCATTTCCTAAATAAGCACAATTGTTTTTATCATTTACCTCAGGGAATAGAGGATCAAATCCTGCTGAAACATCGCTTGAAAGCATTTTTGAGTTTTCAAGAGTTTGTCTTAAATCAAGGATAGTATTATATCCAAGCTTACTTAATACTTCAATAATAGTATTTTCAAAGAAGTAGCTTTGAGCTCCAGTTGCACCTACTGATCCAATTTCTTCTTTGTCAACTAAGATACAGCAAGAAGTATATTCTGGATTTTCAATATCTAGAATAGCTCTTAAAGAAGTATAAGCACAAGATCTATCATCATGTCCATATCCTGCAATCATGCTTCTATCTATTCCATAGTCACGAGCTGCTCCTGCAGGTACAACCTCTATTTCAGAGGATAAGAAGTCCTCCTCTTCAATATTGTATTTTTCCTTAAGAATATTTAAGACATTAGCCTTGACAACATCCTTTTCACTATCTTTAATAGGCATACTACCAAATGTTATATCTAGATTTTCTCCTTCGATAACCTTATCAGCTTTCTTTTGTAATTGATCAGCTGATAAATGAATTAATAAATCATTTATTCCAAAGATTGGATCATTTGGATTATCTCCAATATTTACATCTATTTTTGTTCCATCCTTTTTACAAATAACTCCATATAGGGCTAAAGGAATAGTAACCCATTGATATTTTTTAATTCCACCATAATAGTGAGTATCAAGTAGGGCAAATCCATTATTTTCATATAGTGGATTTTGTTTTAAATCTAATCTTGGAGAATCAATATGAGCTCCTAAAATTCTAATTCCTTCTTTAATATTTTTCTTACCAATAATATAAGCAATAATGTTTTTATCCTTATTTATTTTATAAATTTTATCACCAGGCTTTAAAGTATTAAAACTAGAAATTTCTTTAAATCCTTTGGCCTCTAGGATAGCTACTGATTGCTTTACACAAAGTCTTTCAGTTTTTCCATTAGTAATGAATAGCTTATAGTCTTCAGAAAAGTTCATGATGTCTTTTTTACCAGTTTCATCATATTTATTCCATGCATTTTTATTATACATATTATTACCTCCTATATTATTATAAATAATAATTTATTTTTATGCAAATAATTCAAAGTATAATTTATTTAAAAATATACTATATTTAGTGATATTTATTTATATTATTTCTCTAGAGTCCGATAAATAAACTAAAAAGAATTAGAAGTTATGTCGAAAAAATACTTTTAATATTTTTTTATTTTATACTTTAGATTAAGGAGGAGGAATTATGGGAATTCGCATTAATATGAATATTAGCCATCATACTATTTTTGCAAGATTAATTGGGGAGCTAGATGAATCTACTATAAATGAGGTTAGAAATAAAATTTCGGAAATGATAAAAAAGTATGAAATAAAGAATCTTGTATTAAATATGAAGGAACTCGAGTTTATGGATTCAAGTGGAATAGGATTAATCCTTGGAAGGTATGAGGAGCTAAAAAAAAGAAATGGACAAATTGTTTTATGTAGTTTAAATGAAAACATAAAAAGAATTATTATGTTATCAGGATTAGTTAAAATATGTACATTAAGAGAAAGTGAAGAAAGTGCAAGATGGTTTTTAGAGGATAAGAAAATATGATAACAATTTATCTAGATGCTAAAATAGAAAATGTGAGTATTTCAAGAAAGCTTGTTAGTGTAGTGGCTATGGCACATAATCCAACAGTAACACTATTAAACGAGCTTAAAACAATAGTAAGTGAGGGAGTCACTAATGCTATAATACACGGATATAATAATGATCCTAGCAAGAAAGTTAGATTAGATATTATAGATGATGAGGTAGGAATAAAAATAGATATAATCGATGAGGGAGTAGGTATACCAGATATTGATTTAGCATTAACACCTATGTATACCTCAAAGCATGAAAATGACAGAAGTGGGCTTGGATTTACTATTATGGAAATTTTTAGCGATTCATTTAATGTGGAAAGTACGGTTGGTAGTGGTACAAGGGTTAGTATTTTAAAGAAATGGAAATATAATATATAGTATAAAATTACCTTACTATGGGCAAACTTATAGTGAGGTGATTTTTTTGTATTTCTCAAAAGAAGAATATAGCAAAATGTTAAAAGCTAAGCCAAATTTTAAAATGATGATAAAAAATGCTTTAATGTCTTTTTTAGGTGGAGGACTAATATGCTTGATGGGCCAAGTTATATATTATATTTTTAATAGTATATTTAAACTGAGCGATAGCTATTCAACCACATATACAGTAGGGGTTATGGTACTACTAGCAGGTATTTTAAGTGCTTTTGGAATTTATGATAAAATTGGACAAATTTTCAAATGTGGTACTATAGTACCAATCACAGGATTTACAAACGCAACAGTTAGTGCTGCAATGGAATATAAGCCAGAGGGTATAATTTTAGGAGTCGGTGCAAATGCTTTTAAATTAAGTGGGGCTGTTATAGCTTTAGGAGTATTCGCAGCTTATGTGGTTGGACTTATAAGGTATGTGGTGAGTTTATTATGAGACATGGTAAAAGATCAATTATATTTAAAAGTGTTTATCTTATAGATACCTATACAGTATGTGGACCTTTAGAATATGAAGGACCACTAGGAAGCTATTTTGATAAAAACTATGATGATCTCGCTCTAGATGAGAAGAGCTTTGAAAAAGCTGAGATTTGTATGCAGCACGATGTTGTAGATGGAATTAAGTCAAAGCTTTGCTTAATTGATAATGATATAGATGTTGCAATGTCAGGAGATTTAGTAAATCAAGATATTATTTCACATTATACATTTAGAGATTATGAAATTCCTTTTATTGGATTATATGGAGCTTGTTCTAATAGTATGCTAGTAACTATTAATGCATCTATTTATATTGATAGTAATAATGCTAATATGGTTTTAGGAGTAACATCTAGTCATAATCTTACAAGTGAAAGGCAGTTTCGAAATCCTGTAGAGTATGGTGGAGCTAAAAAGGAATCTCAAACGTTCACTGTAACAGGGGCATGCTCATTCATTTTAAGTAATGAATCAAGTAAGATAAAAGTAATAGGCGCAACTATTGGAAGAATAATTGACGTAGGCTTTAATGATGCATTGGATATGGGAAGAGCTATGGCTCCAGCTGCGATTGAAACATTATTTGATTTTTTTAATGATTTTAAAATGACACCAAATGATATAGATTTAATTTTGACAGGAGATTTATCTCATTATGGTAGTGAAATAGTTTATAAAGCATTAGTTGAAAAATATGGAGTAATTAAAAATTATAATGATTGTGGTAATTTAATTTATAGAAAGAACCAAAGTAATGTCATAATGGCCGGAGGCTCAGGCTGTGCAGCTATGGGAATTGTAGGATATGGATATGTTTATAAGGAAATGCTAAAAGGAAACTATAATAGGGTTTTATTATGCTCAACAGGAGCCTTAATGAATAGTGATATAATGCTTCAGCGTGAAAGTATTCCTTGTATAGCTCATGCGGTTTTGTTTGAGGTGGTAAAATGATTTTTCTATATGCTTTTTTAGTAGGTGGATTAATATGTATGATTGCGCAATTTTTTATGGATATTTTTAAATTAACTCCAGGACATATTACGGGATTATTTGTAATGTTTGGAACACTTCTTGATTTTTTTAATTTCTATGATAAGCTTATAAAATTTGCAGGGGCAGGAGCATTCCTCCCTATTACAAGCTTTGGTCATAGCTTAATTCATAGCGCCTATCAGGGTGCCTTAAAGGACGGATTTATCGGTCTTAGTAATAATATGTTTAATTCGACTTCCTCAGGAATTGTTTGGACAATTGTTATTAGTGTTATAATAGGTATTATTTTTAAACCAAGAAGTTAGTTTATTTAATTATTATATGAATTATTTGTAATTATTATGATATAATTGTCTTAGGTGATTTTTGTGGAATTTGATTCAAACTTAAAGTCAAAATCAATATTATCAATTATTACATATTTTGGTATTTTTTATGTATTAGGTACTATATGTATGATGATAATAACATATATTGTTTCAAAACAAACAGGTTATGATTATAAAACCTTAGTTGATGCATTATCTAATAGTACAATGGATAAAAGATTAGATAAGCTAGCGGCAGGTATTAATGCCTATTCCAATCTTTTAATATATCTTTTATGTGGAATAGCTTTATGTGTATTTTTATACAAGTGCCTTATTGCAGATTTTAAAAACTATAAAGAAAATCTAGGGAAAAACATTCTTTATTCTTTGTTGCTAGGAGCATTATTTTGTGGAGTTGTGAATTTAATATCTTATTTAGTTGGTAAGGTTGTACCAGATAGTGAAAATCAAAAGACAATTGAAATGGTTTTTAGCTATAAGGCATACATACCAGTAATGGTTTTTGTAGTAGGTATTTTAGGACCAGTAATAGAAGAACTAGTATTTAGAAAAGCTATCTTTACTATTTTTAAGGGTAAAAATTTTTTAATTCCTTTAATTGTTTCAACTATTGTGTTTTCTCTCCCTCATATGCTATCAACCTCTAATGTTAAGGTATGGCAATGGCTTATTATGTTTATTCCTTATTTAGCAAGTGGATTAATGCTTGGTGGTATTTATAAGCTAGGCAAAGAAAATATATATTATTCTTTAATTGCACATTTTATAAATAATATTGTTGCGATAATTTTAATATTTGTTTAGGAGGTATGTTCTATGTTAAAAAAATATGTGAAGGAAGATTTTAATAAAAATTGTTTTAAAGAAATTGGCTCAAATTGGGCGCTAGTTACTGCAGGTGGTAAGGATGGATTTAATCCTATGACAGTTTCTTGGGGTGCTATGGGAGTTTTATGGAATAAAAATGTTGTAATTATGTTTATAAGACCTCAAAGATATACAATGGAATTTATTGATAAATCTGAAAAATTCACTGTAGCCTTCTTTGATGGATTATATAAAGAAGAACTAACTAAGGCAGGAAGAATGACAGGAAGAGGCATTGATAAATATAAAGAGGTTGGATTAACACCAATATATGATGTTGATGCTGATATTTATTATCCTAAAGAAGCGTCATATGTATTTAAATTAAGAAAGCTTTATGTTGGCCAATTAGATAAAGATAATTTTATTGATAAATCACTTATTGCTGATAATTATCCTAATAATGATTTTCATAAGGTTATTATTGGTGAAATAGTACAATATTTAACAAAATCTGAAGAATAGCCTTATGGCTATTTTTTTTAGTTAAAAATTATTATATAATAATTTAGAAGGTGTGATAGGATGATTAATAATTATAAAGACTTTAAAAAGTATATATCTTCATTAGATAGAAAGCCTAGATTATTACTTCATAGCTGTTGTGCACCATGTAGCTCACATACCTTACTAACATTACATAACTATTTTGATATTGATATTTATTATTCAAATGATAATATTTATCCAAAAGAAGAGTTTTATAAAAGACTTGATGAACAAAAAAGATTATGTTCAATAATAGATGCTAATATTAAAGTTATAGATGATGGATATAAAGATACTGACTATTATGATAGAATAAAAGGATATGAAGCTTTAGGAGAGCATTCAAGAAGATGCTATGAATGTTATTATCTAAGACTTGAAAAAACAGCTATAAAGGCTAAACAAGAGGGCTATGAATTCTTTACAACAACCTTATCTATTAGTCCATATAAGAACTCAACATGGATTAATGAAATAGGCTATTTATTAGAGGAGAAATATGATGTTAAATATTTATACTCAGACTTTAAGAAGGAAGAAGGCTATAAGGAAAGTATAAGGCTAAGTCGTGAATACAATCTTTATAGACAAGATTATTGTGGCTGTGTATTTTCACTTAATGAGTCTTTAGAAAAAAAGGAAGGGAAAAAATGAAAAAGGGGTTAGTTTTTTGTGGTGGAGGTGCTAAAGGATCCTACGAATGTGGGGTTTGGAAGTATCTTAATGAAAAAAATATGAAATTTGATATTGTAACAGGAACTTCTATAGGAGCCTTAAATGCTGCAATGTATGCTCAGCATGATTATGAAAGATGCATGGAGCTTTGGAATAAAATTAGATATGATATGATACTAAAAAATGGTTTTTCATATGATGAAAGAATAAATATTAAGGTTTCCCTTAAGCAAAGAGAGGATTTATTATCATTTTTAACAGGATATTTAAAAACAAAGGGTGGAGATCCGACTCCGTTTTTAAAATTAATGGATGAATATATTGACCCAGAAAGATTAGTTAATTCAGATGTAACCTTGGGTATTGTTACAGCTTTATTCCCTTCATTTAAGGGAGTAGAGGTTAATGTTAAGGAGTTAAAGCCAGATGAGGTAAAACAATATTTACTTGCTTCTGTAAGTGCATTTCCGGTTTTTAAAACCTGCAAAATAGGTAATAATTTATATGTTGATGGGGGATATTATGATAATCTTCCTATTAACTTTGCTCTTCATTTAGGAGCTATGGATATAGTTGCAGTTGATTTAAATCCTAATATTACGCATAAGGAATATTTAAATAAGCCATATATTAAGTATATACATCCTACTTGGCCACTTGGAGGGTTTTTAAAGTTTGATAATGAAATTATAATGAATAATTTTAATTTAGGATATAACGATGCTAGAAAAGCTTTTGGTGAATTAATAGGATTTAAATATTTATTTAATAAAATAGAAGAGGATGCTATATTTACAAGAAAGTTTGTTATTAGAATATCTAACCTAGTAGCTTATATGCAAAAGAATAAGATAAAAACAAATGTTAAGCCAGAAATTGAGGGAAATATATTTCATATATTAGAAAAATCAACATATAGGCCATTATCAGATTTTGATTATTATATTAGAGGTGTTGAGGTAGTATGTGAATTTTTAAATATAGATCATTATATTGTTTATAATCTAAATGAAATTTTAACAATTATTGATTCTATGATAGCTTCAATTGATTATGTTGATGTATTTAATGGCTATTCTAGATTAAAAAATCCTGGAAGACAAAGAGATTTTATTTCTAAGATTGATGATAAGAGTTTACTTAGGTATTTATATGAAAAAATATTAAATGAGGAAGAATTATCTGTTGAGCTTTTAGCTAACATTTTAGCTTCTAAGCCAATAATCTTTATATCTTATTGTGTTCTTTTAAGAAAGTAGGTGTGTTTAATGCAAATAAAGCATGAAAAATTAATAGTGCCTTCAGATAGTAGATTATTATTTATAAGTGATATCCATGGTGATTTAGATGGCTTTGTTCGCATTTTAGAGAAGGCTAATTACACACCTAATGATTATCTGTTTATTATTGGGGATATTATTGAAAAGGGTAATGAGTCACTTGCATTATTAGATTATATTTTATATTTAAAAAATAATAACTATCATATTTATCTAATAATGGGTAATTGTGAAGAGCTTTTAGAATATATGATACCACCAGTAAATAAGGATTCACTTTTAAATTATGCTCTTACCAAAAAAACTATTTTAAATGAGTTTGCAGGTAAGCTGAATATTAAAATTACAAGAGAAAGTAATTTAAATACTATATGCTGGTATTGCTATAGAGATTTTAAAAAGTATTACGATTTTTTACTAAATTTACCACATATTTTAACTATTAATGACAAAATAGATTTAGTACATGGTGGATTTGAGGATATTAATAATTTACCCGCTGATGCAAATAAAATAATGAAAAATGATGCATTTTATATAAATTGTAAAAAAAGACTAGAAAGAATAATGATAGTAGGTCATTATCCTACTATTAATTATCATGATGATTATCCTAATTTAAATCCTATTATTGATTTAACTAAAAATATTATTTCCATTGATGGAGGAAATAATGTTGTACCATGGGGACAGCTAAATTTACTTATTATTGATAATATTGATGATATGAATATTTCATATATTACATATGATAAGTTTAAAGAAATTGAACTACCAGAGGATGTTTTAGGAAATAATTTAAAGCTATTTAATATGCCTCCCTTTGATAACGAGGTTAGTATTGAGGATGAGGTAGATGATTATTATATTTGTAAGCATAAAAAAACAAATACCTTTGTACCTATTCTAAAGCTATTTGTTTTGTATTCTAATCAAAGAGATGAATATTATGCATATGATGCATTCAATTATATGCCATCGCTTCCTAAGGGTTCTATTGTAAAATTAGTTTATCAAGCAAGTCCATATAGTGTTATAAAGGTAAATGGAGTAGTTGGATTTGTTGAATCTAAATATTTAACGAGGTGTTTAGATGCAAACTAATTATGTGATAAATAAAACTTTTAATAATAAAACACTAGATGAATTTTTAAAATATTATCATTTATCACTAAATAAAATTAATGATATAGAAATATTACTTAATAATAAAGAGTGTAGTAGTAAAACCATTTTAAAAGAGAATGATATATTAAGCATTATAACCAAGGAAGAAATTGATTTTTCTCCAATGCCAGGTAATCTTGATATTATTTATGAAGATGATTATCTTTTAATTATTAATAAGCCAGCTGGTATTTTAGTCCATCCTGATTCAAAGGATAAAACTGGGTGTATTGTAAATCTAGTTGCTAATTATTATCAAAGTATGGGTAAAAATATGCAGGTAAGGTATTTACATCGAATTGATACT
Organism: Anaeroplasmataceae bacterium; assembly: GCA_051874255.1. Lineage (GTDB taxonomy): Bacteria > Bacillota_I > Bacilli_A > Acholeplasmatales > Anaeroplasmataceae > UBA3206. Next base: position 625 of record JBJEFR010000126.1, on the reverse strand, counting down.
GATACCACCGGATTACTGATGTTTGCCAAAGATATACTTACAGCCTCTTATTTTAATTATTTAATATCTATACATTCTATAAAAAGAACCTATTTAGCTATTGTATGTGGTAATATGGAAATAAAAGAAGGAATTATTGATGAGCCAATTGGTGAGGATAGGCATCATAATCAAAGAAGAAGGGTTAGCAAAACCGGGAAAAAGGCTATTACTCACTATGAAGTGATTGGTAATTTAGCACATAATTATTCCTTGGTAAAGCTTGTTTTAGAAACAGGAAGAACTCATCAAATTAGAGTTCATATGAAATATATAGGTCATCCTCTTGCAGGGGATTTATTATATGGAGGAAGTATTAAGTATATAAATAGACAGGCTCTTCATTCTTATATGCTTGATTTTAAGCATCCCTATACAAATGAAGATATTCACCTTGAGGCACCAATTCCTTTAGACATGAAAAAAATTATAAAAAATAAGAAGAAGGACTAGACTAGTTGATAGTATGTTAATAGTCCTTTTTTGATGTGAATATTTTTTTAAAGTTTATAAAAAATAAGGATAAAAATAGGTACTCTAAATAAATCGGAGTAGGTAGCAAAATCTAACTATAAAATAAACGGAG
>JBJEFR010000125.1:0-17165 GCA_051874255.1 Anaeroplasmataceae bacterium | reverse complement strand
ATGTAGTTAGACTTATCCAAGGTCTAAATCTACACTACATATTATACGAGGAGTAAAGCTATGTTTTTAAAAATGGGATGGCTTATATGTGGACTAGTACTAGCTATAATATTATTGGTTGCATATATAAGACAATGTATTATTGATAAAAAATTTTATAAATTTAAAATGATATTAGCTTTTATATTAGTAGGTATACTTGCCTTTGATATTACCTTTTATTCCTTAGTTGAGGGTAAAAAGATATTATCATATATTAGAGATATTTCAGGATTTTGTTCAATTATATTAGTAGGATTAAACTTTTTAGTAAATAGTAATATTTCATCTATGAAGGCTAATTTAGAACAGGAGTTTTTAAAGGCACTTGAAAATGATAAGATATTTGTTCTATTAGATAAAAAGGATAAGATAAAACAAATATCATCATCATTTTTAGCTCTTGCTTCTATTGATCAAAAGAAGGAAGTTATAGGAAGTAAATTCCTAGATTTTCTAGATACTAATTTTAATTTACTAGCTTTAAATGATACTGATATTAAAATGTCTAGATTAAAAGAATATTTCAAGATATATGCTCAGGAAGCCAAAGAAGGAAGTAAAGCAAATAGAGAGTTTTTACTATGTAAAAAAGAGGGTGGAGATTCCTTTGTATTAAATTTAGTAGATTCAGCTATTTTTACAGCCGGAAAATACACAGGTCATTTACTTATGGGAGAATTAGAAACAGGAAGTAACCTATTAAGTGCCCAAAGAGAATTAACTGATAAGAAAAATGAACTACAAAATATTAAGGGAAGATTCCAGGCATTACTTTCTATTACAGAGGAGGCTGTATTCTTCTATGATTTAGATAGAAAATATGTATGGGGAAATGATTCTTTAGTGAAAATGCTTAATTTAAATGGTAATACCGTAGGTAGAGCTGATTTTGAAAGCTATATTCATAAGGATGATTTACCTCTATATAATAAGGTAATGTCAGGATTAACACAAAGTAGTCCTTCATATACTGTAAAATATCGTTTTAAGACAGGTGCAAATTATGAATTTGTATGTGAAAGAGGAAAACGAGTATTTACTAAGGGTGAGGATGATGAAATTGCAGGTACTATTCAATTAATTAATAATAATCATTATGAAAGAAGTAATATGCCAATTTTAGATAGTATTAAGGATGAATCACAGCTTTTAGCTGATATTGATTCTTATTATAAAAATCGTGCTCAATTTATGGTATTTGCCTTTAGATTAACTAATTTACCAGATATTAATGATACATTTGGTAGAAGCATTGGAAATATGGTATTAGGTGAATATGTTAAAACCATTAAAGACAAGCTTATTAATGATAATTTAATTTATAGAATAAGTGGTCTTGATTTTGTAGGTATTATATCTGATGGAAGAAAGATGAATATACTTAAGACAGGACTTGAACGTCAAATATTTACAGGCGTAAGCTTGGATTATGGTAATATGAATATAGAAGTTGTCGCAAATTTTGGTGTGGCATATAGTACTGATGATAACAATGCAAAGGGAATAGTAAAGGGATGCTTGAATGCTCTTAATACCTCATGTCTTCCTGCTGTAAGTACTAATTATATGTATTTAAGAGATATTAGATAATGGATAAACAAAGTTTAAGAGCCTTTGCTATTAATAAAAGAAAGGAACTTAAGGATATATCAGAATCTTTAGTTTTAGATCTTATTAATAGTCATATATTAGAAAATAAACAAAAAATAGGGATATATTATCCCTTAAAATATGAGATAAATGTATTACCATTAATAGAATATTATAAGGATAAAGAGTTCTATTTCCCTAAAACTATAGGTAATGATATAGCCTTTTACTCCTATAATAATGATTTTATAAAAGGACCATTTAATATAATGGAGCCTAATAATAGTGAGGTAATTGATAGGGATTTAATAGATGCGTTTATTATTCCCTGTGTATTAATTACTAAGAATAAACAAAGAATAGGCTATGGTAAAGGATATTATGATAGATATCTTAGTGGCTATAAGGGATTAAAAATAGCTTTAATTTATAAGGAACTATCAAATATTGATTTTATAGCTGATGATTATGATATAAAGCTAGATTATATTTTTGAAGAATAAAAAGGTGAATATATGTTTAGTGTTATTATACCAATGGCTGGAAGTGGTCAAAGAGCTAAAACCAAAATTAATAAAGCCTTAACATTAATTAATGATAAGCCTATGTTTTTGTATTCCTATGAGCTATTTAAAAGCTATGGCTTTGAAATAGTATTAGTGTGCAAGGAAGCAGAAATTCCCGAAATAAAAAAATATGTAAGTGAGGATACAGTATTTGCAATAGGCGGAGAAACGAGAGCTCATAGTGTATATAATGGACTTCTTAAATGCAGTAATGAGTGTGTTATGATTCATGATGCTGCCCGTCCCTTTATATCAAAGGATATTATTGATAATATAATAGAGGTTATGAAAAACGCTCGTGCTGCATATGTTGGAATAAAGGCTCGTGATACCTTAAGAGATGTTAAAAATAAGGTATTGATTAATAGAGAAGATGTTATAATAGCTCAAACTCCTCAGGTTGTCTATAAAAATGATTTAATTAATGCCTATCTTAAGGGGTTTAAGGATGGATATATGTTTACTGATGATATATCAGCTATTGAAAAATACTGTGATATAGTACCAGCTATAGTAGAAGGGAATGACTTTAATTTTAAGGTTACTACCCCATATGATATAAAATTAGCACATTTAGTAGCTAAGGGAGGATTACAATGATACGTATAGGTCATGCCTGGGATACTCATAAGCTTATTGAGGGACGTAAGCTTATTCTTGGTGGAGTTTTAGTTCCTTCTTCAATCGGACTTTTAGGACATAGTGATGCGGATGTTGTTTTACATGCCGTTGCAGAAAGCTTACTAGGGTCACTTGCCTTAGGTGATTTAGGATATCACTTTAGTGATAAGGATCCTAAAAATAAAGATATGGATTCTAAGGTTATATTAGAATACTCTTATAACTTAGTTAAAGAGAAGGGATATCATATCAATAATATAGATTTAACTATATATAGTGAATTTATAAAGATATCTCCAATTAGAGACAAAATTAGAGAATCAATTAGTGATATATTAAAGATAGATAAGGATATGGTTTCTGTAAAAGCTACTACTTGGGAAAAAATGGGCTTTATAGGTAGAGGAGAAGCTATTGCATGTGAGGCAGTATGTTTAGTGGAGGACTCAAATGAATAAAATATTTGATATATTAAAGGGATTTGTTATTGGAATAGCTAATGTTATACCAGGCTTTTCTGGTGGGACAATGGCAGTTATTTTAAAAATATATGATAGGCTTATTGAAGGCTTAAGCAACATACTAAAGCATCCTATAAAGGTAATAAAGGATTTATGGGCTATAGTTATAGGGCTTCTTTTAGGAATTATATTTGCAATATTTGCAGTTGTGGCATTATTAACTAAATTCCCACTTCCAACAACATTATTCTTTGTGGGATTAATAATTGGCTCAATTCCATCTATATTTAAAGAATCAACTAAGGATAATCCTTCTAAAATTAATTATATTTGGTTAGCCCTAGCATTTATATTTATGGTAGCTATACCATTTATTAACCTAGGTCAAACATCAGATAACCTAACACCTTTAAAAATTATTATTGTCTTTGTAATGGGAGTAATATCAGCAGCTGCGATGGTTATTCCAGGTGTATCGGGATCACTAACATTAATGGCTTTAGGATATTATACCTTTATAATGACTAATATTAAGGGATTAATGGAAAACTTCATTCACTTTAATTTTGCAGGAATGAAGGATCCTATTATCATTACTATTGCCTTTGCGATAGGTATTGCTTTAGGAGTAATAGCTATATCTAAGCTAATTAATCTTGCCTTAAAGAAAAACAAGGCTTGTGTATATTTTATTATATTAGGACTTATGCTAGCATCTCCTATATCAATAATATATAAGGTTACTACAACTGATGAATATATTATTAACTACCATAGCGTATTAATGTGGATATCTGGTATTCTTCTATTAATAATAGGTACCGCTTTACCACTTTTACTAGAGTATTATAGTAAAAAAATTAAGAATAACAAGGAAATAGAAGAAAATAAAGAATAAAAAAAGAGCCTCTTTATTAGAAATAGTAGAGGGGTTTTGTCTATATAGAAATATAGACTTAATGATGTATGAGAGAGGATGTTATTCATGAAAAAGTGGAAAAAGTTTATTTTTATTATGATTTTACCTATTTTATTTTTAACTGGGTGTGATGAAGAACACGTACATAGTTTTTCAGAAAGCTGGAGTAAGTTTTCAGGAACACACTGGCGTGAATGTGAATGTGGTGAAGTTATTGATTTTGAACATCATACATATAATTCAGTAGCTATTACTAAAAATCCTACCTGCCAGGAATATGGAAAGAAAACATATTCTTGTATTTGTGGTGCCTCATATGATGAAGAATTACTTCTTACTTCTCATATATATAGTGATGGAATTTGTAAATATTGTAAAGAATTAAAACCTAGTGAGGGATTGAAATATATACAAAATGGTAATTACTATGAGGTAAGCGGTATCGGATCATGTACAGATACAAATATAGTTATTCCTAGCTCATTTAATGGAAGAAAGGTTAAAGCTATTAGAGGTTCTGCCTTCCATGACTGTGAGCAAATAGAAAGTGTTCATATTGCAAATGGAATTGAAACTATTGGATCATGTGCTTTTTCTGGTTGTACTAATTTAATAACATTTGTATACCCAGAATCATTAAAAGAAATTGAATATTTGGCTTTTTTTGATTGTTATAATTTTATTGAATTATATGATTTATCAACTAATTTATCATGTTCGGAGCTAGGAATTAATACTAGTCAAATAAAAATAGTACATAAATCATTAGATGAAAAAAGTACCTTGATAAAACAAGGAGATTTTATATTTGAACAAACTGATACAGATTATTATTTATTATCCTATTTGGGGAAAAACTCAACTGTAGTATTACCTAATGATATTAACGGGAACGTTTATAAAATTGCTGATAACGCATTTAAAGAAAATAAAGTAATAGTAAGTGTAGAAATTCCAAATACTGTAACGGCTATAGGTAATAGTACCTTTATGGGATGTAATAATTTAAAAGAAGTTATTCTTCCAAATAAATTAGAAAAAATCGGGAAAAATGCTTTTGAATCATGTAAATACTTAGAAAGTATAGAGTTACCTAGTAGTCTAAAATCAATTCAAACAAAGGCTTTTCATGAATGTACAAGATTAGAAAAAATTGAATTTAATAATGGATTAGAAGAAATTGAATATTCGGCCTTTGGAAACTGTACTAGTATAAAAGCCTTAACAATTCCAGCTAGTATAAATATGATAGGAGAGTCTGCCTTTTCAGGTTGTAGCTCATTAGAAAGTGTAATAATTGAAGAAGGAGTTAGAAGTATAGGACCAAATGCATTTGGCCATTGTAAAAAGCTTAGTAATGTAGTTATTCCAAATACGGTAAATTATATTGAAAACGGTGCTTTTATACAATGTGAAAGCCTAGAAAGTATTGAAATACCAAATAGTGTAAAAACAATTGGATTTCTAGCATTTGCTTATTGTAATTCTTTAAATAATTTGGTAATCCCAAGCAGTGTTGGATTTATAGATTATAATGCTTTCTATAATTGTGATAGTTTAGTAAATGTAACAATTTCAGAAGGTGTAAAAAGCTTAGGAGATGGCATATTTAAAGATTGTGACAACTTAATGAATATAGAATTACCGGATAGTTTAGAAAGAATTAACCAATCAGCATTTATGTATTGTATAGGCTTAGAGAATATAAATATACCAGCTAGTGTAAAATATATTGACTCAAGTTCTTTTTTCGGATGTATTAAATTGAAGAGAATAGAAATACCAAATGGTGTAAGCACAATTGAATCGTGTACATTTTATGAATGTAAAAATCTAGAATATATTGATATTCCTGATAGCATAACAGGTATTGGAGGAAATGCCTTTTATGAATGTAATAGCTTGAAAAGTATATCTCTTCCGAATTCTTTACAGCAAATTTATGATTCTGCCTTTAAAAGATGTACAAGCATAGAAAGTATAACTATACCAGAGGGGGTGACTACTCTTAAACCATATGTTTTCAGTTATTGTAGTAGTTTAAAACAAATTGATATTCCTAATAGTATTAATAAAATAGAAAGAGGAGCATTTTGTGGATGTAAAGGTTTAGAAGAAATTGTTTTACCAGATGATATTCAAGTTCTTCCACCAGAATTATTTTTTGATTGTACTAATTTGAAAAATTTTGTAATTCCAAAAAGTGTTACAGAAATTGGTGAAAATGCATTTTCTCATTGTACTAGTCTTGTAGAAATAGAACTTCCAAATACTATAACAAAACTTAGCCCAGGAATATTTGATGGATGTAGTGGCCTTTTAGGTATAACAATTCCAAGTAGTGTCACAAGCATTGGAGCATCAGCCTTCAGAGGCTGCAGGAGCTTTGTAAATATAACAATTCCTAGTGGTGTTACAAGTATTGAAGTATCAGCCTTCCAGGATTGCTATAGATTAGTTGAAATATATAACTTATCATCAATAGATATAACTATAGGATCTGAGGATGATGGATATATAGGATATTATGCTAGAGTAATTCATAAATCATTAAATGAAGAAAGTAAAATAATAAGAAAAGATGATTATATATTTGTATATGATAATATCAATTATTATTTAGTAGGATATGAAGGAACAACTACTGAATTAGTATTACCAGAAAATATTAATGGAAATAGCTATATTATTAATGATTATGCTTTTTATAAGACTGAAGATTTAATAAGTATACTAATTCCAAATGGAGTAAAAGGTATAGGAGAATATGCTTTCTATGAATGTCTTAACCTTACAAAGGTATACTATAAAGGTAGTTCATCTGATTGGTCTAATATTAATATTGATCGATATAATTCATATTTAACTAAGGCTACTAGGTATTATTATAGCCAAGCTAAACCTACTAGTTCAGGTTACTACTGGTATTATGATAGTAATAATAATATAGTAGAGTGGTAATATTATAGATTCATTATAAAATGTTCCAAAACAGTATTTAAATATTTAAAAAGAGCTTTAATGCTCTTTTTTTATGCTATAATTATTCTAATTCAAAGTGTAGCTTGACAAAATTCCTAGTGTCAATTGGTGTTTTGCAAGTATCTAAAATGCTATATTATTTATGAGAGGTGATTAAAATGAAGTGCGGAGAGTATTTGAATGAAGCAAGAAGAAAAAAAGGGTTATCTCAAGAAAATGTTGCAGATGAATTAGGGGTTTCAAGGCAAAGTGTTAGCTTGTGGGAAACTAACCAAACATCGCCTACATTAGAAAATTTAGAAAAGCTAAGTAAGCTATATGAAGTTCCAATATCCTTTTTATTAGGAGAAAAAAAAGAAAATATTGGTTACGCAAACACAAATGACAAAAGGGAAAGGGATTTAAAGGCTGTAGATTCTAGAAATTATACAATTATTTCTATTATAACAGCTATCTTATCTTGTTTTACATTTGTTATACCAGGATTAGGTTTAATAGTTTGTGGTATTACAATAATTTTTTCAATAATGGCATATAAAAAAATAAAAAGAAATATTAACATATTGACCTTTATTGTAGGTATAGTATATATTTTAGCATTTTTATTTATGCTTTTTAATGGAGATACCATTGTATTATGGTCATAAAGGGGAGGAAGAATAATGAAAAAACAATTTTTTTTAATTACGATATTATTATTGTTTTCACTTGTACTTTGTTCATGTAGAAGTGCTAACGATTCAGGTTTAGAAGAAAGCCCACCAAACGATAATAACATTTCTACTAGTGAAATAGTATATTCAGAAACAAGAAAGATAGTATATACTGTAGAATATCATATTAATTCAACAAATATTAAAGATGTAATTTCTAATATTAATAATAAGACAAATGAATTACAGGGATATATTAGTAATTCAAAACAAACTGATGGTAATTCATATTATGAATATAAAATTCCTACTAATGCTTTGAATTCATTTTTAGAGGTTGTTGATTCTTTTAATGTTACTAGTAAAACTATGAATTCTAGAGATATTACAACAACATATAATGAAACTGCCGCAAGAATTATTGTACTTAATGCTAATAGAGAAGCATATGTCAATATGCTTAGTAATCCTGATATTACGTTAGAAAATATGATTTTAATTAATGATAAGATATCACAAATAGATATTGAATTAAAAGAATTAGAATTAACAAAGGATAATTTAGATAATTCCTTAAATTATTCAACAGTTTCAATATCATATACAGAAGCACAACCGAAAAAAAGTGCATTAAAAACATATGGTAATTATATACTATCATTACTTAAATCATTATTATCATTAATCTGTTATACAGCACCTTTTGCTTTAGTAGCTGGTGGTAGCTTTGGTATTGTTATGATTGTAAAAAAAAGAAAGAATAAGAATAAGTAATAAAAGAAAATAATAAAGCTCTCTATCAAAAAGTGCTTATTGTATATTAAATTATAGTAGAGTGGTAATGTTATAGTAACTCTAAGGGGTAGATATCATATGATATTTACTCCTTTTATTTTTCTATCTTTATTTACAATATATTTTGGCATAAATACTATAATTTGAATTTAATATTTAGAAATACTATGTATTTGTTAGAAATGATATCTATGGATATTCTATGAGTATGATTACAAGAATAACTAATATAATAGCCTAAAATTCTATTGTCATAAAATTTAGAATTTTGTATTAAATATAAGTGGTGATAAATCCGGTTTTTGTAAAAAGGAATATTATAGTAGATAATAAAGAATTATATATTATTGAGTTAAATTTAAGAAAAATAACTCTAATTATAGTAGGAAATACTATATGGTGCATTAAATGCTGAAATATGTTTTAAACACTTGTTGAATTATCCAACATAATGATTGAATTGTCTTTATTTGTTGGGTATAATAATTATGGGTGTTGAAAATGAGTATTTTAGCTGCTTTAATTTCTAAAGAAGGAAATAGAAATGAAAATATGATTGCTGAATATAACCGTGAGCTTAATACTTTACCGAAGGGGAGTATTAAGGTGAAGAAGGTTAAAGATAGAAGCTATTATTATTTGAGCTTTAGAGATGGTGATAAAGTTATTACTAAATATGTAGGTAAAGATGAAGAAACTTTAAATGGTATTAGGGAACAGCTTCTAAGAAGAAAACAGGTTGAAGGAATACTAAAAAAACTCAAAGAAGAAAATGAACAAATTAGGAAATTGGAGGCTTTATTATGATCTTATATCATGGTAGTAATATGGTTGTTTCACAACCAAAACTAGTTGAACAAAATAGGTTTTTAGATTTTGGGTTTGGCTTTTATACCACTACAAATAAAGAGCAAGCAGAAAATTTTGCTCATAAAGTTATAGTTCACAGAGGTGGAAGGCCTACTCTAAATGTCTATGAGTATGATGAAAATGAAATAAATAATATACTGAAAATTAAGAGGTTTTTATCACCTGATGAAGAATGGCTAGACTTTGTTTCTGAACATAGAAATGGTACTTATGATGGTGAACAGTACGACTTGATTATTGGTGCAGTCGCAAATGATGATGTTTATAGAACCCTTCAGGTTTATTCATCAGGGCTACTAACAAAACAACAAGCACTAGAAGCATTAAAAGTCAAAAAGCTATTTAATCAGTATGTTTTTGCGACAAAGGAAGCTCTTCAAAAATTAAAATTTATTGAAGCGAAAGAGGTGTGAATATGGATGAAAAATTCAATTCTTTGTTAAGTATAGCATTGATCCCTCAAATAGTAGCCTTGATAGTGGAGAAAGATGGACTTCAAGAACTTGTTGCTGTTAATGAATTCTATCAATCTAAGGTTTACGATCTACTATCAAAGGAAGAAACAAAAATGTGGCATTATAGTCCTTTAACCATCTACATGATGTACAAACATGAAAAAGAGATGGGAGAGGTAATTTTTCCGGAGGAATAAAATATGAGTAAAGAATTACCATTTATCATACTTTGCATAGAGGAATATAAGAATCAAAAGGGGATGACTGGAAAAGAAGTTATGAACCTATTTAATAAATATTGTGTATGTGAGTATATTAAATCATTTTATGATGTGTTACATACTACAGGAACAAGATATATTGTAAACGATATAGATTTGTACATTAAATCATGTCAAATGTAATGTTATGAGGAGAAGTCTCCTCTTTTTATTAACTAATATAATAGCCTAAAATTCTATTGTCATAAAATTTAGTATTTTGTAATAAATATAAGTGGTGATAAATATGAATTTTGTAAAAAAGGATATTGTGGTAGATAATAGGGAATTTTATAGTATTGAGTTAGATTTAGGAAAAACAACTCTAATTATAGTAGGAAATAAAATAGGCTTTATAATGTGTGGTGCATTAAATGTTGAAATATATAATACACCAAAAATGGCTGATAGACATGTAGTATGTGCTAATGTAGTAGGTGTAAAAAGTGTAAATGATTTAATAGAGGCTAATATTAATAGCGTTTCAAATGCTGCATTTGAAGCTGGAATAAAGCCAGGTATGACAGTTCGTGAAGCATTATCATTATTATCTTAAGCCGAAATACCTTATAATATTCGTCATTATAGCTGCAGTTATTATAAGAATGTCTATTGGTTATTTTGGCGAAGCTATTAATTTATATACAGCTCAGGTATCTCAGGAGTATGCATCAGAAATAATAGAAGAGGTATTAAAGGGTGATATATTAGAAATAATGAATGAGGGAAGTATGATGAGTCAAATACTAAATAGTGAGGGAGATGTTGTATACTCTTATTTAGATACCTATAAGGTTAATAAAATTAGGAATTTAGCTCAAACTAAAATAATAGAGGCTATTGAGGATATCGAGTATCAAAAGGGATTTCAATCAGTAGAAATCCCTCTTGGTTATTTTTTTTCAAAAAATATGTTCTTATCAGATGGAATAAAGGTACCTATTAACTTAGATGTTGTAGGAAGTCATAATGTTGATATATTAGTTAATGCTACACCTTATGGAATAAATAGTAGTGTTGTAGAGATATTTTTAGATGTTACTATTAATGTAGCTATTACTATTCCCTTTCAAGAAAAGGCTATTGTTTGCCATCAAACAATACCTTTATCAGTAGAAATAATTAATAGTGATGTACCTGAATACTATTTTAATGGGTATCCTAGTGTAGTGGGTATAAAATAATATTTGTTAGTTTTGTTAATATATGATATAATGTTTAAGGTGATTTTTTATGGTAATCAAGACAACTAAAGGATATTATGAGGTTATAAAAAATGTAAGAGATGCCTTAAATATTGAAACATTTCAAAGTAAATATTTAGAAGAATATTTTGATTCTTATTTATATATTGTTGGTGATATAGCTTCTAATACACTAAGATTAAAAGGATTTAGTGTTAATCCAGGAAAAGGAAATTACTTTAAAAATATCCCAGATTATTTATGTGAATCATGTGCTTATAGAGGAGCATACTTTATTCTTAAAAGAATTACTGAGGCAGAGTATAATAATTTAAAAGAAAAATATGCTAAGAAGCCTAATTTAAATATAACAAAAGGGGAGCCGCAAGGATTTGTAATGGAAAAGAAACCCTTTGATAAGGACCAACTAGTCCTAGAGTCATCAGCTCCAAGGGCTCCTCATATCGTTTTTGATATGACAAGAATTAATACGGTAAAGACTTATCCACTTCCAGATGAGCTACGTGATGATCCTAAAACAATAGAAAGGCTAAATAAGGAAGTTAAAAATAAGCCTAATAATAAGCCAAAGGATAACAATAAGTTACCTAATAATAACAATAATAACAATGGAAATAAGAAGTCTTTTTCTAATCAAGGAAATAGAAAGGCATTTAGTAATAATAAAAAATAGGTGAATATATATGGATACAATTGATCAAATAAAATTAATAATTGGAAAAATTCGCCCATACTTAAATAGTGAAGGTGGAGACTTAGAATTTTTAGGCTATAAGGATGGAATGGTATATGTAAGAATGCTTGGAGCCTGTGCTGATTGTGGTATGCTTGATATGACACTAACAGATGGAATAGAAAGTATGCTTAAAGAAGAGGTACCAGCTGTAATTGGTGTTAAGAATATATTAGATCCAGATGACCCAATTTTAAAAGATTTAGAAAAGTAGGATTATATGTATGAAGGTTAATTTTAAGTACACAGAAGAGTTTTATAATAAAGAAATGTATGATAAAGCATATGCCAAAGCATTAGAGGCTAATAATACCTTAAGAAGTATGAAGGGCGAGGGTAATGATTACCTAGGATGGCTTAAGCTACCTTTAAATCCTCTTAATGAGGAGCTTAAAAGAATAATAGAGGCATCTAATAGGATAAAAGAAACCTCTAAGGCCTTATTAGTTATAGGAATAGGTGGATCATATTTAGGAGCTAAGAGTGCTATTGAAATGTTATCTAGCTATTTTTCTAGAGATATAGATATTATTTTTGTAGGAAATAATATGTCTTCTAGCTATATTTATGAGGTGTATAACAAAATAAAGGATATAGATTTTAGTATTAATATTATTTCTAAATCTGGCTCTACTACTGAAACCAGTATAGCTACAAGAATTTTTTTAGATTTATTAGTAAAAAAATATGGTGATAAGGCATATGATAGAGTATATGCAACTACTGATTTAAATAAGGGTATATTAAACAATATATGTAATATTAAAAAAATCCCTATGTTTAGTATTCCTGATAATGTTGGTGGTAGATATAGTGTTTTAACAGCAGTTGGATTATTACCTATCGCAGTAGCTGGATTTGATATTTATAAGATATTAGATGGAGCTAAAAAGGCTTGTTTAGATATGGAAAATATCAATAATGATGCAATTAAATATGCAGCATTAAGATATTTATTCTATTCAAACGGATATGATATAGAAATAATGTCATCATTTGAGCCTAAAATGAAATATTTTATTGAATGGTATAAACAGCTATTTGCAGAATCTGAGGGAAAGGATCATAAAGGATTATTTCCTACAGGAGCTAATTTTTCAACTGACCTACATTCAATAGGTCAAATGATTCAGGATGGTAAAAGAAATATTATAGAAACAATGATTAGTATTAAAAAACCAATGTATGATATTAATGTATGTTCTATGGATCAGGATTTGGACAAGCTAGACTTTATATTAGGAGAGAGTGTTAATGATATTAACAATAAAGCATTAAAGGCAACAGCTTTAGCTCATAAGGATGGAGGAGTTCCGGTTATTATAATGGAGCTTGATACTTTAGATGAATTTAACTATGGATATTTAGTGTACTTCTTTATGTATGCATGTGGAGTTAGTGCATATACATTAGATATAAATCCTTTTAATCAGCCAGGTGTTGAATCATATAAAAGGAATATGTTTGCCCTTATTGGTAAGCCTGGATATGAGGATATTAAAGAAGAATTATTAAAAAGTTTAGGAGAATAAGAATATGTTTTTATTAAATGAGGCAGGTTCAACGGCTGTAGTTGTAATTATATTTATATTAGCTATTTTAATATTTGGAGACCACTTAGGCTTAATTATTAAATATATTGTTGATGTATTTAGCGAAAACAATGTAAAAAGTGAAAAGACTTTAGCATATGCTGGTTATATATCTATTTTAAGTATGATTTTATTATTTGTACTATATTATGTGACATCATCATTAGATTATTATAATGAAGTGGAAAGCATTAATTATTATGGATTATTTGCGATGATAGGTGTTGTTTTAATTGCACCAGCACTAATATTAGCAGATATTAAGCAAATTAGATGGATAAAGGCATTATCAAGCTCAGAGCGTGAGGCTTATAATATAGGACTTAAGGATAGAACTCCACTTGTTTATGTAATTTTAGCATTAATTATTATTAATTTAGCATTATTTGGAATGAATGTAGAATTTTTTATAGCATATATAGCTTAAATATATTTTTAGTATTAGATAGGAGATTTTAGTTTGAAAAAGAAATATGTTTATTTATTTAACGAGGCTAAAGGATTAGGGAAAGAGCTTCTAGGTGGAAAGGGTGCAGGACTTGCTGAAATGGCAAGCATTGGTATTTTAATTCCACAGGGATTTACTATTACTACTGAGGCTTGTACAAAGTATTATGAGGATGGAAAAAAATTAGATGATGATATCCTTAATGAAATAAAGAATAAGCTTAAAGAGCTTGAGGCTATTACAGGTAAAACATTAGGAGGAACAGATAATCCTTTATTAGTATCAGTTAGATCTGGAGCTAGAGTATCAATGCCAGGTATGATGGATACAATCCTTAATTTAGGATTAAATGACCAAACTGTAGAGGCACTTGCTAGAATTACAAATAATGAAAGATTTGCATATGATTCATATAGAAGATTTATTTTAATGTTTACTAATATAGCTAAAGGATTTTCACGTCGTGAAATGGATTTAATGCTAGAGGACCTAAAGAATAAAAAAGGATATAAGGCAGATTGCGATATTCCAGCAAGTGATTTAAAGGAATTAATAAAAGAATATAAGAAATGGTATTTAAAGAATGTTGGAGAGGAGTTTCCAACTAATCCATGGGATCAATTAGTTGAAGCTATTGGTGCTGTATTTAGCTCTTGGGATAACGAAAGAGCTATTGTTTATAGAAGAATGAATGGAATTCCTTCTTCATGGGGAACAGCAGTAAATGTTCAATCAATGGTTTTTGGTAATAAAGGAGAAACTAGTGGTACTGGAGTAGGATTTTCAAGAGATCCTGGTACAGGAGAAAAGAAGATATTTGCTGAATATTTAGTTAATGCTCAAGGTGAGGATGTTGTGGCAGGTATTCGTACACCACTTCGTATAGAGGAGTTAGAAAAGCAACAACCAGAAATTTACGCACAATTTGTTGACACTGCGATGAAGCTTGAGGCTCATTATAAGGATATGCAGGATATGGAGTTTACTGTTGAGGATTCTAAGCTATATTTCTTACAAACTAGAAATGGTAAGCGTACTGTCGCTGCAGCCCTTAAAATTGCATGTGATTTAGTAGATGAAGGAGTAATAACAAAAGAGGAAGCTATTTTAAGAATAGATGCTAAATCAATAAATGATTTATTACATCCTAACTTTGATGAGGCAAGTCTTAAAAAGGCTAAGGCTGTTGCGAGCGGAAACCCTGCATCTCCTGGTGCAGGAACAGGTAAGCTTGCCTTTAGTGCTAAAGAGGCTAAGGAACGTCATGATAATGGTGAAAAGGTTATATTAGTACGTGAGGAAACAAGCCCCGAGGATATAATTGGAATGGTTGCCGCCGAGGCAGTTATTACAGCTCGTGGAGGAATGACAAGCCATGCAGCCGTAGTTGCACGTGGTATGGGAAAATGTGCTGTAACTGGATGTGGTGAGGCATATATTGATGAAGACAATAAGACTATGACAATAAATGGAGTTACATATGGAGTTAATGATGTATTTTCTGTAAATGGATCAACAGGAGCTATTTATAATGAGGCTATTCCTTATACAGAAGCATCATTAAGTGGATATGCCAATAGAATCATGACTTGGGCTGATGAAATAAGAGAGCTTAAGGTAAGAGCTAATGCTGATTCTCCAAGGGACGCAATAAATGCTATTAAGTTTGGTGCTGAGGGTATTGGACTTTGTCGTACTGAGCATATGTTTTTTGGAGAGGATAGAATATTCTCTATGAGAAAAATGATTTTAGCTAAGGATAAGGAAGCAAGAGAAAAGGCCTTAGATGAGCTATTACCATTCCAAAAGGAAGATTTTAAAGGATTATTTATAGCTATGAATGGTCTAAGTGTTAATATTAGATTATTAGACCCACCTCTACATGAATTCCTTCCAGAGGAAGATGATAAGATTAATGAGCTTGCACAGTCTTTGAATATCAGTCCTTCTGATATTCATGAGCGTATTGCTGAGCTTCATGAATTTAATCCTATGATGGGATTTAGAGGAGACAGATTATGTGTTGCATATCCTGAAATCGCAGCTATGCAGGCTCGTGCTATTATAATGGCTGCGTTAGAGGCTGAGAAGGAATTAGGTAAATCTATTGAACCAGAAATCATGATTCCATTTGTTATTGAGCCTCGCGAGTTTAAGTATGTAAAAAATATAATTACTACAACCTGTGATGAAATAATTAAGAATGCTAATAGTAATATGAAATATCATGTTGGTACAATGATAGAGATTCCACGTGCCGCATTACTTGCTGATGAAATCGCAAAGGATGCTGAATTCTTCAGCTTCGGTACTAATGACCTAACACAAATGACTATGGGACTATCTAGAGATGATGCATCTAAATTCCTACCATATTATTATAATAATAAGATTTTAGAGGATGATCCTTTCCAAACTGTAGATGTTAAGGGAGTAGGAAAGCTTGTTAGCATGGCTACAACATTAGGTAAAAACGCTAATAAAAACTTACATGTTGGAGTATGTGGTGAAACAGGTGGAGATCCAAGAAGTATTGAATTCTATAATAGCTGTGGACTTGACTATGTTTCATGTTCCCCATTTAGAATTCCAGTCGCAAGATTAGCTGCAGCGCAAGCTACAATTAAAAAGAATAGTAAATAAAATAATATATCGGAGGTACATATAATATCTCCGATATATTATTTTATATTTTGGGTGTCGGATAATATTCCTTTTTATTGAAAAGAAGATTTTTATTGTATAATACAGGTAATGAATGATAAGATAATTAAAAGAAAAAAATTTTAAAAAAATAAAAATTATGTATTGACTCTACTCTTAGGGGATACTGTATAAATAATTTAGGAGGCGATAATATGTTTAAAATAGGTGATTTTTCTAAAATGTCTAAGGTAACAATTAAAGCATTAAGATATTATGAAAAGCCTACTATAAATAAATCAAGAGATATTTGAAAAAATATTTAGATTT
>JBJEFR010000124.1:0-3783 GCA_051874255.1 Anaeroplasmataceae bacterium | reverse complement strand
TCAATTAGAAAAATATAATAATATAATTTTAAAAATTGTTATTATTGTGATATAATATTTTATAGACAGTATAAAGGAGATATTATGGGTAATTTTGTTAAACAAAATGATCTTGTATCAAAATATAAGGTATTTATAAAAGAGAATAGTCTAATTTTAGAGGATAATAAAGGAAAATCAAAATTTATTGATGCCTTTAATATTAAAAAGATAAACCTTGTATATGCAAAATGTCCTAATATAGTACTTAGAAATATCCCTATATTTGTAGAGCTTTTTACAATAGTATTTATAATATTAGCCATTGTATTCAAAAATAAAATATCATTGTGTGTCTTATTTATAGTTTTAGCGTTATTAAATATCTTTTTATCAGCGCTAATTGGAAAGATAATATATAAATATGCTCCTGATGCCTTAGAGTTTAAGGTAATTGGAGATAAAAAATATAAGGTTTTGTTTTATAAAACCAATGATGCTTTATTTAATAAAATAAAAAGAGTGACAAATGATTTAAAAGCGATTAATAATAATATAGAGATTAATATTAGTAATCAAAAGAAGTAGTAATAGTGAAAGGTGGAATAATAATGTCAGTTTTCAAATGTAAGCATTGTGGATGTGATATGGAAATAACAGACGGTATGGATATAATTGAATGCCCAGAATGTAGTGCTGTGC
Source organism: Anaeroplasmataceae bacterium (assembly GCA_051874255.1). Classification (GTDB taxonomy): domain Bacteria; phylum Bacillota_I; class Bacilli_A; order Acholeplasmatales; family Anaeroplasmataceae; genus UBA3206. Next base: position 3,102 of record JBJEFR010000124.1, on the reverse strand, counting down.
AAATTGTCCCTGAACCAGATTTTGAAAAGAAAATAAGCCTATATAATCTTGCAAATAGATTAAGAATGATTGGTGAATTTAGTAAAGCAGAATCAATTTATGTAGCTATTGCTAATAAATTTGAAGAAGCTGAAGCATATTTTGGATTATGCTTAACTAAATATGGAGTTATTTATAACGGAGAAGATTTAGATTGTAATATTATATGTAGTGATTCCATTTTAGAGGATGAGAATTACATAAAGGCTTGTGAACTTGCTACAGATGCTCAATTAGATATATTGACAATAGAGTCTGATTTGATAGAACAGCAACAACAAAGACTTAAGAAAATGGCTGATACAATAGGATCATCTGATATTATGATCCTTGTTAACGATGAAAATCGTAAAAATGATAGCTACCTAATAGCTAAGGAAATATATGAGGTTTTAAAGGCTGAGGGTAAAAAAGTATTTTTCCCTACTCATGCTTTGAAAAATCTCGAGGGAGAAAATAAAGAGGTTGCTTTATATAAGGCAATAAGTAGTTCTAAATTGCTTATATTATTTGCAACAAACCCTACTAGATTAAATGATAAGAGAGTTATCGATCCATTAAATAGATATAAGAGCTATGTAGATATAGATAATAAGAATCATAGAATTGTACCATGCTTCCAAAATATCCCAAATGAATCACTACCTGATGCAGTTAAAGGACTTGACATTATTGATTTAGGAAAGGATACCTTTATTGACAAGATTCTTGATATAGTTGATGCAACATTTAAGGTTGCAAAATTATCACCAGAGGAAAAATACTTGAAAAAAGCCTTAGAGTCCTTTGAAGCACATGATTATGAGGATGCAATGAAAAATGCAAATCTTTGTATAAAGGCTAATAAAAAGAATGAGAAGGCTTATGAAATAGGACTTATGGCATCATTTGAGGTTGATAATTTAGAGGATGTTATTAATAATGCCTATGATCCAATATTTAATAATGAATTCTATGAATTGGCTATTTCAAATGGTGTAGAGGTGTTAAATAAGGTAAATGATTCAATTTGTGAAAATATTTATAATAATGCCTTAACTATGAAAAGAGATACTAAAGAAGAGATTGATGCTTTTGTTATAGAAATATCTCGTATTAAAGGATACAAGGATGTCAATGAGTTAATTAATAATGCTTATGATCCAATATATTTAGTAAAATATGAGGAAGCTATGGATAACTATAACAAAGGTATTTCTTCTAAATTTGAAAGATATTTAAATGAGGCTTATAAACAATTTAAGGAGATTATTAACTATAAGGATAGTAAGGAAATGATGTCTAAAATTGAAGCTGATATCGAGAATTTAAATTCAGATTTATGTGATGAATCATATCAAAAGGGAATTGCTTTATTTAAAAGCTCTAAAACAATGGAGGATTATAAAAATGCTCAAAATGCCTTTATGAAGGTAATGAGCTACAAGGATTCTAAGCTTTGGATATTCCAATGCAAGGATAGAATGTATGGACTTGCTATTGATATAGTAGCCTCTAGCATGGATAAAGAAGAACTAGAGGATGCAATGAAAATAATAAAATTTATTCATCCATATAAGGAAACAGCATATTTTTATGATAAGGCACAGGCTCGTATTGAAACAAATGATTTCAATCCTAAGAAACGTAAAATTAAGGTATAAAATAGATGCTTAGCGCTTGCTAGGCATTTTTTTAAGGGAGTTTTTTATGATAAATACTAACAATTTAAAGGAAAATACATTAGTTACTAAAGAGTTACAGGAATTAATAGATAAAGCTATTAATGATACTTTAGTAATAACAGGGAAATATATTACAGGACCATTATTTATAAAGAGTAATACAAACATAGTATTAGAAGAAAATGCATGTCTGATTGCTGATATTAATGAGGATAATTATTCCTTAATTAATACTAGAGTCGCAGGTATTGAAATGAAATGGTATCCTGCCATATTAAATGTAATTGATGCTACAAATGTTAAAATATCAGGTAAGGGTACAATTGATGGTAATGGAGAGTATTGGTGGAATAAATATTGGGGTAGTGATAATAAGGGCGGAATGAGAGCTAGTTATGATAAGGTTGGTTTAAGATGGGCATGTGATTATGATTGTAAAAGACCACGAAATGTTCTTGTCAGCAATTCTAACGAGGTTGAATTACAGGATTTTACATCATATAATTCAGGTTTTTGGAATGTCCATGTTTTATATAGTCATGATATTAAGCTAGATGGAATAAAAATAAAAACAATTGATAAAGAATCACCTAGTACTGATGGTATAGATATTGATTCAAGCTATAATGTAGTAGTAGAAAATGTTATAACTGATTGTTTTGATGATAGCATATGTATAAAAAGTGGAAGAGATTATGATGGAATAAGAGTAGGAATTCCAGCTCATGATATAACAATAAAAAATTCAGTTATTAATAAAGGCTTTGGTATAACTATTGGTAGTGAGGTATCAGGAGGAATATATAATATTAATATCAGCAATATTACATATAATGGTACTGATTGTGGATTTAGAATAAAATCTCAAAAATCACGAAAAGGATATATTAGAAATATAAATATAGATAATATTATTATGACTAATGTAAAGTATTTGTTCCATTTATATACAAATTGGAATGAAGAATATAATAAGTGTGTTATTCCAAGCAACTATAAAAGCACTATTAAAAAGCACTGGGAGATTTTAGCTAAGGAAGTAGATTCTAATATTTGTGATACAGTAATAGAAAATATTAATATTTCCAATATAAAAGCTAGCTATACAGAAGGTTATAATGGTATTTCTAGAGCATTTAATATTGAGGGCTTTAAGGATAATCCTATTAATAATATTACATTTAAAAATGTTAATATTAAGGCAAAAGAGATGGGATTTATTAATTATACAACTAATATTAGCTTTGATAATTGTAAGCTAACATTTGCTGAAAAAGAAAATAAAGCTAATGATGAATATGATAATAGATAAAAAAATGGCAAGCTATTAAAGCTTTGCCATTCTTTTTGAATATTTAAAATAATCGATGTATACCATCCAACTATAAACTTAAGCGAT
>JBJEFR010000123.1:0-3827 GCA_051874255.1 Anaeroplasmataceae bacterium | reverse complement strand
ATTTCGGCCGACTTCCTTAGTATACTACTACAATATTCCATTGTCAATAAAAAAATAAAAAAACTTCAAAGAATTTAAGATAATAATTTTAGAATTATCTTCACCCCAAATTATTATCTCATTCTTTGAAGAAATTATTTATTATATTACTCTATTATGCCATTATTCTAAAGAAGAAATATATTTTTTTACCTCAATATAAGCCATCACGAATGCTCCAACACCTTTTGCATCATTCTTTACAACTGGCTCAGAAATATAGTACTCATAAGAACCATCTCTTCTTCTATTATCATCAGGTCCAAGTCCAGCTACAAGACAGATTCCATCAAGGTTTAAATCACCATTTTCTTCTATCAAATATTTACTACAAATACCATTAAAAATATCTAATCCAATTTGAAGATATCTTTCAGGTAATATTCTCATTCTTACTGCCTTTAAGATAGAATATGCTATCATAGAGCTTCCACTAGTCTCAACATAGTTTCCTTCTCTATCACCTTGATCTACAACTTGATAGAACATCTTAGTTTCTTTATCCTGATACATAAGAAGTCCATCAATAATTTCTTTAAATAATGAACACAAGGTTCTATATTCATCGTACATTTGTTCATTAATAATCTCTGCACAATCTACAAGCGCAACAGTATACCATCCAATAGCTCTTAGCCAAAAGCATTCAGATAATCCTGTTTTCTTGTCAGCCCAAAACATTTTCTTTGATTCATCATATCCGTGATAATACAAATGCTTCTTTTCATCATACATAAATTTTCTAACATTTTTAAATTGTCCTATAATATCATTATAGTTTTTCATGCTATTAAATTTTGTTTCATATAATAAGTAAAATGGTTGGGCCATATAAAGACCGTCTAACCAAATTTGATTTGGATAAATTTTCTTATGCCAAAAATTACCACTATTAGTTCTTGGTTGTCCTTTTATTTGTTCGTAAGTATTCTCTATAGCCTTTTTATATTTTTCCTCATTAGTAAGCTCATATAATGCGAATAGAACCCTACTTTCAGCCATATCATCTGTAGAATATTTTTCTAAATGATATCCGTTTATAGTACCATCCTCTTGGACAAAATAATCAATATATGATTTTACGAAATCAAATATCTTTTTATCTCCACTAAGCTTATATAATTCTAGTAAAGAGTTAGTCATACATCCATCAATATAATTCCAAGATGGCGCCTTTCCACCTCTTATAACCTCTATATTCCAATAAGGCTTCCCTGGTGCAGACATATCAATAAGCTTATTTATATATCTATCAATAATTGTATAATCCATCTAACAAACACCTCTTACGTATTATTATACAAGAGAGAGTCATATTTTTCAACCTAACATTTTATATAGAAATATAGAATTATTATCATTTATAATATTTTCTTCAATATAAATATATTCCTTATCAACCTTACTAAATCCTAAGGTTTTAAATAAATTATAAATACTATCATCCATTGCAATGGCATACATTCTTTTTATACCATCCTCTTTTGCCTTATTCATAGTTGAATCAAATAAATCATATATTACATCATTACTAATCTTTTGTTTAAAAATAAAATATCTAATCAAAGCTTTGTCACCTATTTTTTCATATGATAAAGTTCCTAAAGCCTCACCATCATCATTTACTACTATTGATGCATTTTTTAAAACATCGTAATCAACATTTTTAATAGATGGTACATTTTCTATGAAGCCTTTTACCAACTCGTAATTAGCTTCATTACAGCCTTCTATCCTATACATTTATCAATAATCTCCTTCAGTATACTTTTATATTCTACCTCTTGTGTTGATTCTACGTCTAAAAGTGTTGGATAAATACTTCCCCACCAATTATCACCCTTATAATCACCTATTTTTACAAGTAGCGTTAATACACTTTCGTTTTTTATTACATTACCATTATATTCTTTATTATAAAAATTATGATTTTCTAAAGTTACAGATATTTCATTATATTTTTCCTTTAAATCACTATTTAACTCACTAATAGAGTTATTAATATTATTAATCATAGTTTCTCTATCTTTGTCATATACAGTCAGTAAATATGATTTTATTTCTAGCTTTACATCTTCCTTTTGTTTTAAATCTTCTAAAGTATTAGAGTTAGGTATAATTCTTACTCTAATTTCTTCATTATCATTATTTATTTTTATCACTATTAAAACAAGTAGTAGGATAGATACTAATAAAAACATATATTTTTTCATAATAAAACCCCCTACGCTTATTCTTAACGTTAGGGGGATAATTTATACATTATTTATATTTTAAGATATCCGAAAAGGAAATTTCTCCTTCTCTTATAAGCTTAATATCATCATCATGAATCATTACAACTGTAGATGATATATTACTAGATATTTCATTTGACTGATATATTCTATCAACTAAATTAGAATATTTATCTACTATTTCCTCATACTCATTTAGCGGAGTAGCTCCACTATCATTTACAGATGTTGTCGCCAAAGGTCCCATTTTATTTAAAATATCTAAGGCAATTTTTGAATTAGGTATTCTCACACCTACCATTTCTAAATTCATAGATTTTCTAATATTTTCCTTTGCATCAACGATAATAGTGAGTGGTCCTGGTAAGAATTTATTAATTAGAATTCTTGCATAAGAGTTTAAATTGGCTATTTCCTCTATTTGCTCCAAATTAGCACATAAAACAGCTAAAGGCTTATTAAAGGGTCTTTTTTTTATCTTATAAATTTTATCTATTGATTCTTTATCAAATACACTAGCACCGATACCATAGACTGTATCAGTTGGAAAAATAATCAAGCGTTCCATATTAAAATCCAATCTCTATAAGAGTCATTCTATCCTTTCCCTGCATATCCTTTAATACCTCAACCTTAGCATTTGGAAAATACTCTCTTGCAAGTTTTAACATTTCCTCTTTTTTATCATATCCATGCTCAAAAGCAATTAATGCCTTTTCATTCAAAAGGTTTTTAGCACCACTTAAAATAATACGATAAAACTTCATACCATCACTACCACCAAACAAAGCTATGTTTGGCTCATTATCTTTTACTAAGCTCATAACATTTTCCGTTGTTGGAATGTAAGGAGGGTTAGAAACTAGGATATCAAACTTCATACCTTTAAGCGGTTCTAGCATATCACCCTGTAAAATCCTAACCTCAGCACCAAGCGTCTTTGCATTGTGCTTGGCAACCTCTAAGGCTTCACTACTTATATCAGTAATTGTCATATTAAAATTAGGTTCCTCAAGCTTTAATGTAATTCCAATGCACCCACTTCCAGTAGCCACGTCGCACACATCAACTTTTTTTCCCTTAAATAACTCATCATACTTTAGCAATACATTTTCAACTAATTCCTCAGTTTCAAATCTTGGAATCAAAACATTCTCATTAACCTTAAAATTATATCCATAAAATGGAGCCTCTCCTATAACATATTGAACTGGTCTATTATTAATAACAACCTCTTTTAAGGCATCCTCCATTCTTTTTTCTTCTTCCTCTTTACATTCATTATCTAAAGAAGCAAATAATACAGGACTAGTTTTTCCTGATATATATTCTAGTAAATATAAAGCTATGCTTTCCTCGTTATTATTTTTTATTAAATAATCTGTTGACTTTGATAGTAAATCCTTGTATTTCATTTCATCACCTATTTCGACTTATTATACAATTAATTTGATGAAATTTCTATATCGCAATATCCTTTTGTAATTATTTCTAGAAATGATATTCATATCCTATTATTGATTTAGTTAAATAAAAGACATTATTATGTAA
>JBJEFR010000122.1:0-17642 GCA_051874255.1 Anaeroplasmataceae bacterium | reverse complement strand
TAAATCATATAAAAAAATTATATGTTAAAAATGAAATATCTGAAGACTTTGATGTGATTATTAATAACATTAAGAATGAATGTGTATCTTTTAAGAGTAAGCATTATAAGGAATATAAGAAAGATTTCGAAAATAGTTTTATATGTGATCATGTAGGAGTAGATACTATGTATAATGAGCCAAAATCATTTTTTTGGCATGCATATCATACTTTTGGAAATGAACTAGATTCTATTGAATTGATCAATAAGTATTTAAAGAATAAGAAAAATAATAAAATATTGAAGTTTTTAGATAAATATCCTAAGCTTAAAAATAATTTTATTTCCTATAAAATAACATTTAATACTTATGTTACTGGAGGCCCACTTCAAATAATATATTATTTTGATTTAAATGATGATACTAAAGAGTATTTGTTACAATTTAAAGATGATTATTCCTTTAATAATAGATTAGAGGATTTAGCTTTATATAATGATGATAAACTATTATATGCATCATGCACACATGAAAAGTTTAGATATGATGTTTTAAGTGAAGAGAAAAGAAATAAAAATGCATAAATAACAACAATATTTATGTATATAAAATGGGGGAGTTATTATGGATTTTAAAGAATTAATTACTGTTATTAGAGGCAGACCTCCAATGTGGATTGGAGATTATGATATAGAATATCTAGCTAGATTTCTTGGTGGATGGACTTATTATGAAAGTATGAACAATGTAGACGATGAATTTGGTTTTGCATTTTGTAATTATTTCTCTTGGTGGATACATAATAAGATAAAAAATGATAATCCTGAATTACATGATAAAAAATGTGGCCTTTCAATGGGCTATACTAATTTAATTAAAATATTGGAAAGTGACTCAAAGAAACAAATATTGTTTTTTTTTCAACTATTAGATGAATTTTATAATGATTTCGTTAATGGTATAGAATTTGATGAAATAAAGAATAAATTATTATCAAGGACAAAATGATTATAATAATGATAAAATCACTTCAATATTAGTTGATGAGATTTTAATAAATACATTTTAAATCAATGGATTTAATAATTGTTTACCAAGAAATAAGGTAATAATTAAAAAATACGATTCTAAACTTAATTTAGTAAATGAAGAAAGTATTAGTTCATATAGAAATGATTTTATGATTATAAATAATGAATTATGTATAATCATAGATGATCCAAAAAGATATGATAAAGATATGAAAAAATATAAAAATCAAGAATTAATGGGTAATTCTAGTTTGTTGATTTTAGATTAATAAAAAAGGATGAACTATATGAAAATAAGTGATTTAGCGAAATTTATAAAAAAGAAAATGGGATACAAAGAAGATAAGCGTTCTGATGATGAAATTATTGCAAGTAATTATTATGAATGTATTAAATATCTATACAAAGGTAAAGAAAAACCAATTGTTTATGGGTATAGAAATGAAGTTAACGAATGGTTAAGAACTAGTGTTGGTTCAATAGAAATTGATGAAGTAGGAAAAGGAACTTCATTATATGAAAAAGTTTTAGAATTGAATGCATTAATTGGAGAAAATGGTTATTCGGAGGAATATGTAATAGCCTTGATTAATGATTATATAAATCAAAACTGGTAATTGTATTTAAGTCTCTAGACTAAAATCTAGAGGCTTTTTTTCTTGCGTTTTTGAATCACTTTGCAAAAATATTTATGATAATTCTTTTTAAATAATTAATAATAATCCTGATACTGTATAATGATATATTATTAATTGGTCCATATTATGGCCCATATATCTTTTGAATAATAAAAATCATTAGATATATGGCCATTTTTTTAATTTGATAATAAAAATAATTGTCTCACCTGTTGACCCACCATATTTAATATAATAAAGCCATGAATTAGGCCTAGTTCAAATTATTAAAAATAAGGAGAACATATTCATGGAAATTAATGAAATTAATGATGTAGAATCAAAAATAGGCTATTGCTTCAACGATAAAAGATTGTTGATCCAAGCCTTCACAAGAAGTGATGTAGCAAATGAGCTTAATATTGAATCAAGCGAGACACTAGAATACTATGGTGATTCAATATTAAATTATATCCTTGTATTAGCTATATCTAATAAATATTCATTTGTAGATGCAAATGGATTCCATTGTAAATTTACAGAAGGTGAACTTACAAACATTGTATCAAGATATACATGTAAGGATTATTTATCAGAATGTACTAGAAAGCTAGAGATAGGAAAATATATTCATTCTCGTGCAAGTACAAAGCTATTATCATTACAAGAGGATTTATTTGAATCACTTGTATGTGCAATATTTCTTGACTGTAATAAAAATCTAGATATAACCTCACCAATCGTACTAAAAATGCTTAATATAGATATAAATAATCTAGATTCAAGGCCAGATGATTCCTCATTTATAAAAATGTTCTGTGACAAGAAAAAACTAGAGGTAGTCTTTGAAGTAACAAATACCGATGAAAATCAAGTTGGAGGAATATTATACATTCCAACAACAGATTATAAAGCTGCATCCTCAGCAGAAAGTAAATACATGTTAAAGAAAAACCTATTCTCTATTTTAAGAAAACAAATAGAAGAAAGGTCTGATTATCTAAAGATAACCTTTGAGGATAGTCTTCTAAGCTCAATTAATTCACTTGATAATCTATGGCAAAAGAAAATAATTCCTCAGCCTGACTATAGCTATAGATTTAATTATGAAACCAATTTATGGGAAGTAACTATTGAAATAGAAAATATAAATACTATATTTACAGGCTTTGGCAGATATAAAACAGATGCAAAAAAGGAAGCAGCACAAAGCTGTTATGATTTCATTAAAAGGAATTATTATGCTGATGGCTTCAATCCAATGGATTATATTTTATTCTATTCAATAGAGGATAATAAGCTATATCAATACTCCTTTGAAAACTATTTAGAAGGCTGTTGTGTATTAAGAAAATATCCAGACAATAGCGTTCTTAAAAAGGATTATAACTCTTGCTTTGAAAAATTTGAATTTACAATAAAGGATTGTATTGAAGCCTATGCCAAAAGCTTTGGAGAAGAGGTCTATAGTAACTTTAGCTATAAAACAAGCTTCCTACCAGAACATGATGATTTATCGGTTGGTAATGATTTCTATAATTCAATAATTGAGGAGATTTATACATATGCAAACAAATAATCCTCAACAATTAACCCGTAAAGAAATGTTTTCAACAATTAGATTTATTGCATTAGAATATTGCGTCAAAAATGGTCCATACAGCAAGCTCTATCTTTATATTGATTCCTCAGGATACCCAATTATGATATCACCTATAAAAATTAACTATTTTAATCAAACAATAAGGATAGCTTATATTCCAGTAAAGCTAGCAGTATTATATTGTCTATATAATGAATACCCAGTAGAACAGCACTTAGGTATACTAATTCATATTACAAGGTTATTAGAAAGAAAAAGTGAATTGAATTATGCCAAGCAGTTAGGAATGGATGTTTCAACCTATAGATTACTTGAAACTCAGCACCTTGCAAATAAAGGTCTAATTAAAATAAGTCATGGGAATAGGATTTATCAATTCACAAAGGATATAATACTATCAACCTATAATATACCAATTACTGAGCTAAATATTAATGTGGAGGAATACTATGAGAGGTAATGATTATTCTTGTGCTAAAATCGAAAGAAGAGACTATATTATCCTAAAGCTATTTTCAGGTGATGGCTTTTCAATGCCTGAATTCTGTTCATTATATGGGATTACAGATAGAACAGGAAGAAGAGCACTCGCTGCTGTAAGAGACTCTATATATGCAATATTTGAAGAAAATGCTCAGGTTATTTATGATAGAAAAATAAAAAAGTATTTTCTAATCATTTATAAATCAATATTTAACATTTCAAATCTACCATTATTCTAAACAATTTAAGGTTACTACTGAAAAAAGTAGTAATCTTTTTTTCTAGGACAAAGGGAAGCACCCTTTAAACCCTATAATAGAATTGTAGCCATTCATCTAGTGGTAGCCAAAAAAAGAAGGATTTATCTATCCTTCTTAAGCTCAAGTAGTATATCAACAGATCCCCTTACATCTGGGTGTTCTATGTAGGCTTTATATAACTTCATAGCTTCTAGAGTATCACTATTAGCATCATCAATACCAAAAAGCTCATTTAATGTTAATCCAAGCTCCTTACAAACTGCAGGTATTAAATCAATATCTGGAACTTGAGTTCCACTTACCCATTTACTTACAGTTGCTTGCTTAATATTAAGCTTTTCAGCTAATGTCTTTTGAGTTATCTTTAACTCTTTAAGTCTAGTATTAATATTTAATGCAATATTTTCTCTAAAGCTCATGATAACACCTCGATATTATTATAACTTAAAATATTTAGAAATAAAATAAAAAAATACCTAAAAGGTATAAAAATATTATTGACAAATACCTAAAAGGAATATATAATAATAGTAGAAAATACCGAAAAGGTATATTATAGACAATAGGCTAGAGTCTTTAAGCTATAGATGAGAAAGTAGCCTTAATGAATAAAGAAATAAAAACAAAGACAGGAGAAACTGATCAAGATAAAAAGAAACGTATAGAAGAACAAAATGCAAGGCTTTGTGCTGATTACGTTGCTTATCTTATTAAGAAATATAAACTCAAAGAACAGTAAGGGAGGTCTTCTAAATGCTAAGAGAAGGAAAAAGAGCTGTAATATATCTAAGAGTATCAACTGAAATGCAGGTTGATGGATTCTCATTAGATGGTCAGCGCTCAACAATAAAAAGATTTGCAGAAAGAGAAGGCATCATCGTAAAGGAGATTTATGAGGATGCAGGTAAATCTGGTAAATCAATAGATGGAAGACCTGCCTTTAAGCAAATGCTTGAGGATATAAAAAGAGGTTTAGATATAGACTATATATTAGTCTATAAACTTTCAAGATTTGGTAGAAATGCAGCTGATATCTTAACCTCAATTGAATATATTCAATCATATGATATAAATTTAATAGCTACTGAGGAAGGAATAGATTCCTCTCAAACAAGTGGTAAATTATTAATATCAGTATTATCTGCAGTTGCTGAAATAGAACGTGAAAATATCTTAGAACAAACAATGAATGGACGTAAAGAAAAAGCAAGACAAGGAGGATGGAATGGAGGCTTGGCTCCTTATGGCTATAAGCTTGAAAATGGAAATTTATTTATCAATGAAGAAGAAGCCAAAACAATTAAAAAGATATTTGAACTATATGCAACATCTAAATATGGAATAGGTGGAGTTACAAAAAGGATTAATCTTACAGATTCAAAAATAACACGACAAAATGGGACATTAGATCAGTTTAGAGATTCTACAATTAAAAGAATATTAGATAATCCAGTTTATATAGGAAAAATAGCATTTGGTCGTAGAAAAAGAGAAAAGGTCAAGGGTACAAGAAATGAATATCGTAGAGTTTATAGCGATGATTATATCCTTGTAGATGGTAAGCATGAAGCAATTATTGATAATGATCTATGGGAAAGAGTCCAAGATAAAAGAAAAAGAACTGGTATTGCTTGTCTACCAAATGCAGGTAATCCAAGAGCACATCTACTATCAGGAGTATTAGTGTGTCCTGTTTGTGGTGGAAAAATGCATATGACAAAATCTAATATGTCAAAGAATCCAAATGATAGAAAATCAATTTATTATTACACCTGTTATAATTCAAGATATGCTAAGGGACACACCTGCACATATCGTAGAACAATTCGTGAAGAAAGACTTGATAGCTATGTGAAAGTCTTAATATCTGAGTTAGTTAAATCACCTTCATTTATTGAAATGGTTGCTGATAGATTCAAGGTTAAGATTGATTCACACGAAATTGATGATGAGCTTTCTATTTTATATGAAAATCTAAAGCAATCAAATCAAAATAAAAAGGAACTAGAGGATGATATTGATAATCTTCCTTTAAATGTTCCAAATAGAAATAGAAGACGTGCTGAAATGAACGAACGCTTATATGAAATCTATGATAGAATAGATGCTATTCAAGATAAAATTGAAGAATTAAATACTAAAAAAATAACTGTATCTAATGAGCAAATGACCTTAGAAAATATTAAAGCATTTATGTATAATTTTAATGATATATATGATGCATGTAATTCAGAAGAACGCCAGCAATTAGTAAGATATATCTTTAAACGAATAGAAATATATGAGGATTGGTCAAATGAAAGAATGATAAAATCCATTGAGCTTAATTTCAAAATTTATAATAATCAAGCTGAGGTATCTGATATTATTAATGAAGCTCCAAGAAACGAAGTATTAGGTATGCTAAATAAAGCTAATTATTCTTCAAATGTAGATTTATCATTTAATCTCGAAGAAAATGATTTATTAATCCCAATTTACGAGAAGGTTAACAATTATTTTATGGAGCAATTAAGAATGCTTCCTACAAGAAGAGGTCCATATAATACAATGGCAAAATACTCTGATATTATTTCATGGGTATATGACAATTATGGAATAAAAATATATGGAGCTCAAATAGCAAGCATAAGAAAAAAATATGGAGTTGCAGCTCATAATGCTAATTATCTTCATTTATCATCAACACCAAAACCTGAAACAGCTGAAGCAATAAGACAAGCCTTAATTCATTTTGGAGTATTAACAGAGGATATGGAGCCTGTTGAAGAGGATGATATTGAAATTGATCCTATTACTAATACAACAAGAGTAAGACCAAAGAAGTATGCTAGAAAGCATGCTACATATCCAGAAATAAAAGCCTATATTTTAGATGCTTATGGATTAAAGGTTTCAACTGCAAACATTGCTCAAATAAAAAGAGAATATGGAGTAGAAATGCAAGCAGATAGAACAAAAGAAGAAGCAAAGCATCCTAATATCCCTAAAGCCAAAAGAAATGCACTAGTAGAAGTATTATATCATTTTAGAATAATAGATAAAAAATAAAAATTTATATATTTTTACTTATTATAAATATCCTCAGTTAATACACATGCACAATATCCTGGTGCTGGTTGATAACAATATATTGTTAATGTTTTACCAATTTCAGGACTATAATCCCTAAGTGTACGCTTTACACCATTTAATGCAACATCAGCATAAGCTACAAGCCATTTTTTATCGCCATTCTTGAAAATTTCATAGAATGAATGGTTAACCATGTCATTAATAGATACACCTTCTAATACTTCCATTTGTTTATTACAATAGCGGAAGATAAAATCTAAACCATGACCATTCTCATCAAATACAAGCTCAATTATGCAATAAGCAATTTGCATTTCATCTAAAATTGTGCATTTTTCAATAAATGCTTCTGGAACTCTTGGCTGTTCTTTTTTCATTGGCTTTGCAATAACGTAATGATTGTTTAATTGTAAACTTGCTCTAAGGGTTTTATGTTCATTTAAAAATCTTTTTCTACCTTGGAATGTTTTACCATCTATCATAGTATAAACACCATCATCACTAATTGATAGAATTGCACTTAAGCGAGCAATAGTACCTCTACGTATTGTTACAAATTCATCCATAGGTAAATATTGTTCAAGTTCATTTAATAAAATGCTACTAGAATATTCCTCACCCGAATCCATACTAATAAAAATTTTTTGATTCTTACAGTATACTGATATTATATGTTCAACCTCAATATTATTTTTTTTAAAATAACGTTCAATATTTCTCATGATAATTACTCCTCATTAAAAAAATTATATATATATCTATGTTATATTATATCTTATAACACGATGAAATGCAATAAAATGTTGATGAAATACAATTTCATTTTGTATTTAGGTAAATAATAGACTATTATTACATATTTTTATAAAATTTACTTAACAAAATACGTATTTTTTGTTGATTTAAGCATATTAAAATGATATAATTTCAACGAAAATCTCAAATTATTAGGGGTTTATATATGTGTTATTGTATAACATTACTAAATTTACTAGGGGAGTTGACGAAATGAAAACAAAAAAATTATTAATGTTAATTAGTATTTCGGTTTTAGGATTATTTGCCTTTACTTCATGTAAAAAGCATGCTCATAATTTTGCTGAAGAATATTCTTATGATTCACAAGCTCATTGGCAAGCAGCTATTTGTGAGCATATTAATGAAAAACAAAATTATGGAGCTCACGAATATGGAGGATGGATTGTAATAAAAGAAGCTACACATGAAGAAGATGGTAGTAAGAAACAAGTATGTGAGGTTTGTGGCTATGAGAATGTAGTAATTATTCCTGCTTTAGGACATAGTTTTTCTAATGATTGGGAAAATGATTCTACAAATCACTGGCATGAATGTAGCTGTGGAGACAAAAAAGATAAAGCAGCTCATACTTATGGAGCCTTCACTATAATAAAGGAACCTACAGATATAGAAAGTGGTAGTAAGAAGCAAGTATGTAGTGTATGTGGTTATGAAAATGTAGTAGAAATAGAAGCCTTAGGTCATAGTTATGGAACAATATCATGGACATGGGATGGATATAGTAGTGCAATTGCAACATTCACATGTGAAAATAATACTTCGCATATTGAAGAAGTTACTGCAACAATAACAAGCGAAGTTACAATATCTGCAACTTGTACAAGTGTTGGAGAAAGAACATATACAGCAACAGTTACATTTGAAGGTAAAACATATACAAAAGAAAAGACTGTAGAAATTCCTGCCTTAGGCCATAGTTTTACCAATTATGTTTCAAATAATGATGCTACAACAACATATGATGGAACAAAGACAGCACATTGTGATCATGAAGGATGTAATGAAACAAATACTATAACTGATGAAGGTACAATGCTTGGTCATGAATATACTAATCCTGTTTGGAATTGGGATGGATATGAAACTGCAACTGCAACATTTACTTGTACAAATTGTGAAGAGAGTATTCACAAAGAAGCTGCTAATGCAACTATAACATATGAAGTTACAACACCGGCAACATGTACTACTGCAGGAGAAAGAAAATATACTGCAACCGTAACATTTGGTGGAGAAACATATACAAGTGAGAAAACTGTAGAAATTCCTGCCTTAGGCCATAGTTTTACCAATTATGTTTCAAATAATGATGCTACAACAACATATGATGGAACAAAGACAGCACATTGTGATCATGAAGGATGTAATGAAACAAATACTATAACTGATGAAGGTACAATGCTTGGTCATGAATATACTAATCCTGTTTGGAATTGGGATGGATATGAAACTGCAACTGCAACATTTACTTGTACAAATTGTGAAGAGAATACTCACAAAGAAACTGTTAATGCAACAATAACATCTAAAGTTACAACACCTGCAACATGTGAGGGTAAAGGTAAAAGAACATATACAGCAACAGTAGTATTTGGTGGTGAAACATATACAAGTACAAAGACAGAAGAAATTTCAGCAACAGGACATAGCTTTACAAATTATATTTCAAAT
The DNA here is from genome assembly GCA_051874255.1 of Anaeroplasmataceae bacterium. Lineage (GTDB taxonomy): Bacteria > Bacillota_I > Bacilli_A > Acholeplasmatales > Anaeroplasmataceae > UBA3206. Next base: position 8,101 of record JBJEFR010000122.1, on the reverse strand, counting down.
AATGATGCAACTTGTACTGAAGATGGAACAAAAACTGCAACCTGTGATCATGATGGATGTAGTGAAACTGATACTATAACAGATGAAGATAGTAAACTTGGCCATGATTTAGAACATCATTATGCAAAGGCCCCAACATGTGAAGAATCAGGTTGGGAAGCATATGATACATGCTTGCGCTGTGATTACACTACATATACAGAACTTCCAGCAAATGGGCATACATATGGTGAATGGATAATAGATAAAGAAGCTACTTGTACTGAGGATGGAATGAAGCATAGAGTATGTACAATTTGTAATGAAGTTGAAAATAGAGTTATCGAAATGTATGGTCATAATCTTATTCATCGCGATGAAAAAGCCCCAACATGTACTGAATACGGATGGGAAGCATATGATTATTGTTCACGTGGTGATTATACAACTTACGTAGAATTGCCAGCAACAGGACATTCAACTAGTGACTGGATAATTGATAAAGAAGCCACTTGTACAACCGATGGTTCAAAGCATAAAGAATGTACTGTTTGCCATGAATTACTTGAAACTGAAACAATTGATATGTTAGGACATGATTTAACTCATTATGATGAAAAAGATGCAACATGTGAAGAATCAGGTTGGGAAGCATATGATATATGTTCACGCTGTGATTATACTACTTATACAGAAATACCAGCTAAGGGTCATAAACATGCAGATGCAGTTGAGGAAAACAAAGTAGAAGCAACTTGTACAACAAGTGGCCATTATGAAAGTGTAGTTTATTGTTCTATTTGCAATGAGGAATTAAGTAGAGAAGAAAAAACTATAGAAGCACTTGGTCATAGCTTTACAAATTATGTTTCAAATAATGATGCAACTACTACTGAAGATGGTACAAAAACAGCAGTTTGTGATCGTGATGGCTGTGGTGAAAAGAACACCATAACTGATGAAGGTTCAATGCTTGGTCATGAATATAGTAGCCCTGTATGGAATTGGACAAATTATTCAAGTGCAACTGCAACATTTACTTGTACAAATTGTGAAGAGAATACTCACAAAGAAACTGTTAATGCAACTATAACAAGCGAAGTTACAACACCTGCAACTTGTACTTCTGATGGCCTTAAAACCTACACAGCTAAAATAACATTTGGCGGTAAAGATTATTCTGATGAGAAGAATGAAACTATAACTATGCTAGGCCACGATTATGTTGCAAAGTGGAACTGGATAAGTTATGAAAATGTAGAGGTAACCTTTACTTGTTCACATGATAAAAGTCACATTGGAAGTGCAACAATATCAGGTGATGATATTAAATGTGAAACTACTACACCTGCAACTTGTACTAGTGATGGTGTAAAAACTTATACCGCAACGGTAACCTTTGAAGGAAAAGATTATATTGACCAAAAAACTGAAACAATTGAAGCAACAGGACATGGTAATTGGAATGACAATGTCTGTGGAAATTGTGGCTACGATGCTGGCGGTAGCAAGGGCTTAAATATGGTTTGGAATTCTGAAACCGAAACCTATAGTGTTAATGGCATAGGAGATTGCACAGAAAATAATATAGAAATACCTGCAACATATAATGGTTATCCAATAACCGAAATTGGAGGTAATGCATTCAAAAATTATCTAGGATTGTATAGTATCAATCTTCCAGATTGTTTAATTTCTATTGGAGATTCGGCCTTTGAGGGATGTAATCAGCTTATAGATGTTAAAATACCAGATAACGTTATTTCTTATGGTAACTGTGTGTTTATAAACTGTACGAAGCTTGAAAGTGTAATAATCGGAAAGGGTATCACCGCAATCAATTATGAAACATTCTATCAATGTGTGGCTCTTACTAGTATAACAATACCAGAAGGTGTAACTGATATTTCTGATTATGCGTTCTACAATTGTTCTAAACTTAGCGATGTTACTCTACCTAGCAGCTTAAAATCAATTGGTAACTATTCATTTTCAAGTTGTTCTATGCTAAAGGAAATAACAATACCAGAAGGTGTAACAATAGTCAACAAGCAGGCCTTTTCCGATAGTGCTTTACGAGAAATAACATTACCAAATTCCATTACTGAACTAGGAAGTTATGTATTCCGTGCTTGCTACAGCCTTACAAAAGCTAACATACCAAATAAACTTGATTTAATTCCGACTGGTTTATTTTCATTATGCTCTAAGCTTGAACAAGTTGATATTTCTGAGGGAATAAAGAAAATATCAAATGAAGCCTTCTATGGATGCTATAGCCTTCAAAGTCTAAAAGTACCAGAAGGTGTAACTGAAATTGGAATCCATGCTTTCTATAACTGTAAAGCACTTAAAACTTTGACTTTACCTGATTCTTTAACTAAAATAGAAACTGAAGCTTTTGTTAAATGTAAATCGTTAGAAAGTCTTACTTTATCAAATATAACTGAAATGGGAGAAAATGCATTCCAAAATTGTACTGGCCTTAAGACATTAATCATTAAGGGTGGTATAATTGGTAGCTATGCTTTTAATTGTTGTGTTTCTCTTGAAAATGTAACACTAGAAGAAGGGGTAACCTCAATTGATGATTATGCATTCAGAAACTGTGTGTCTCTTAAGTCGATAAACCTTCCTAATAGTATTGTTAAAATTAGTGAAAAGGCATTTATCGGATGTGATGCTATTGATTATGTAATCTATAATAATGCTAGATTTTTAGCGGTTGATTCAAACCCTTATGCTATTTTGGTAAATATAATAGACACATCAATCACTTCATATGAAATACCTGAAAGTACACAGATTATTTCTAACTATGCATTCAAAGATTGTAATTTACTTACAAGTGTTAAAATAAATTCTGGATTGTCCATAATAGGTAATGGTGCGTTTAAGAACTGTGTTTTACTTTCAAATATCACAATACCAAATAGTGTAACAACAATTGGTAGTTATGCGTTTGAAAATTGTGGTTTCACAAGCATAGTTTTACCAAATAGCTTAACTCACATTGAGAGTGGTTTATTCTATAGTTGTAAAAATCTTAGAAGTGTATCATTACATGATGATATAAACTATATTGGTGAATCAGCCTTCGAAGGATGTAATTCATTATTAAGTATTACTTTCCCTGATAGTTTAAAAGAAATTAGCAAAAACACATTCAAAGATTGTAGTTCTCTTACAAATGTAACTGTAAAAAGTAATATTACATCAATCGGTGATTATGCATTTAGTAATTGTACTAGTCTTGAAAGCATAACGATTCTTGATGGTGTATCAACAATTGGTATCAACGCATTCCAAAATTGTGTTTCACTTACTAATGTTATATTGCCTAAAAACTTAAATTCGATCAGCAAAGGTATGTTCGAAGGATGTGTGTCACTTTTTGATATTTCAATACCAAGTGGTGTAGAATCAATTGGTGATTATGCATTTTCTGGCTGCAAGGGACTTTTAAGTATAGAAATACCTGATGGTGTAATCTCAATTGGCAACTATGCTTTCCAACTTTGTGATGAACTTGAGAGTGTAAAGATAGCTGGTAGCGTAACAAATATGGGAAATAATATATTCGATAGTTGCAAATCGATTACCGATGTTATTATTTCTGAAGGTTTAACAGATATCGGAAGATATATGTTTTACCAATGCTATTCACTTAAAAATGTAACACTTCCTGATAGTTTACTAAAAATCGGCGTTTATGCATTTTCAGAATGTTATTCGCTAGAATCAATTACAATTCCAGCTAATGTAACCAATATTGAAACTTATGCATTTTATAACTGTTATAAATTGGTAGAAGTATATAACTATTCTAAACTCGATATAATTAAGGAAGAGTCCAATAATGGATATGTGGCATATAATGCTTTAGTTGTTTATACATCTTCAAATGAGACAAGCAAGCTTTCAATTGAAAATGACTACGTTTTCTATATTGAAAGTTATACTGAAAATAATATTGAAAAAGAAAAAATTACGCTTGTAGGCTACATTGGCACTGACACTGCACTTACTTTTCCTACTCTTGCTGATGGTAAGACTTATACTATTAATGATAATTCTTTCTATCATTGTGCGGAGATTGAAAGCGTAATAATTCCAAATTGTGTAACTAGTATTGGACAAAGGGCTTTTATGGATTGTTTGTCACTTAAGAGTGTTGTCTTGCCATCTGACATCGGTGAAATTTATGCTTACACATTCAAAGGATGTACATCTCTTACAAGTATCACGATTCCAGATAACGTAACATACATTGGAAGCAGTGCATTTGAGGGATGTATTAACTTAAGAAGTGTAATCCTTAGTAATAATTTAGAGACAATCGGTGGTAGTGTGTTCAGTAATTGTATAACTCTTACAAGTATCACCATCCCACAAAACGTAAAATATATCTACAGTTTTGCTTTTTCAAAATGTTATAATTTAATTGAAATATATAACTTGTCATCGCTTACAATAACTGCAGGAGCTAATACTAATGGTAATATCGCTTTATATGCTAAGGACGTCTATACTTCTTTAACAGAAACTAGTAAGATTTCAAAAGTAGATGACTATCTATTCTATAATGATGGAGAAAATTGCTATCTTGTATCTTATTTAGGTAATGAAACGGCACTTACATTACCAACAATTAGCGATAATTCATACGATATATATCAATATGCATTCAGTAATTGTGAGTTTCTTGAGAGTGTAATAATCCCTGATTGTGTAAACTCAATTGGCGATTATGCATTCCAAAACTGTACAAATCTTAACAGTATCACTTTAGGAAATCAAGTTAATACAATTGGAAACTATGCATTTGATAATTGTATTTCCCTTGCAAGTGTAGCCTTCCCTAATTCTTTAAACTCAATTGGCGATTATGCATTCCAAAACTGTACAAATCTTAACAGTATCACTTTAGGAAATCAAGTTAATACAATTGGAAACTATGCATTTGATAATTGTATTTCCCTTGCAAGTGTAGCCTTCCCTAATTCTTTAAACTCAATTGGTGAATATGCCTTCCAAGGATGTAGTGCCTTTACTAGCATAGTAATACCTGAAACGGTAACTTCAATTGGTAATTATGTCTTTTTTGGTTGTAGTTCATTAACAAGCGTAGTAGTTAGTTGTAGTATAATTGGTGATTATGCATTCCAAGGATGTAGAGTTCTTACGGAGTTAGAAATAAAAGATGGTGTAACTTCAATAGGTAAGTATGCTTTCGCCGAGTGTAGCTTCATGATTTTTACGATTCCAAGTAGCGTAACTACAATTGGCACTGCTGCTTTTTCAAAGTGTAATTATATAATAAGTGCAGAGATACCATCTACTGTAACTTCTGTAGGAAATTCCTTATTCTCAAGGTGTGAGTCTCTTAAAAATGTAGTCATTAATTCCCAAATTAGCTCCAATATGTTTATGAATTGTTATGCTCTAGAAAATGTTACTATTGGTGAAGGTGTAACTTTAATCACAGAGTATGCTTTCTTTGATTGCGATAGCCTGGTAAACATAATTATACCTAACAGTGTAACAAAAATAGGAATTTATGCATTTTATGATTGTGAAAACTTAAAAAATGTAACATTTGGCAGCGGTTTAGAAACAATTGGCTCTTATGCATTCTATAATTGCAGCAGTATTATGAATATAACAATACCAGATAATGTAACCACAATTAAGATTTATGCGTTTGATTCTTGTGTTTGCTTGACAAAAGTGACTTTAGGTAGTGGTGTAGAGAGAATAGAAAATTGTGCATTTAAAGATTGTGATAGCTTAACTGACATTTATTATAATGGTACAAAAGAAAATTGGGATAATATAAATATAAATTCTTTTGGCAACGATTATTTTATCAACGCAACAAGATATTATTATTCTGAAACTGAACCTAGCTTAAATGAAGAAGGTACAGCATATGATGGTAATTACTGGCATTATGTTGATGGAGAAGTTGTTGTTTGGGAGTAATAATATTTTAAAATAACATAAATATATATCTTAATTACAAATCAATCGAGATTTTCCTACTTGCTAATATAGCATTAAGAATATCTCGATTTTTAATTAATAATTTATACATTTAAAATATTTATCCATCCGTGGTTTTAAAGATTAACGTTGAGATGGGCTCACACGTGGGTGATTTGAGGAAAAAACGAAGTAATTATCTATGATAATTAAATATACAAGTGATTATAAAGAAAACTCTATTTTTTGAATGTAGAGTTTTTTTGTTACCAAAATGGTTGAATTGTGATTATTAAATTCAAAACATTATATTGACATTTAAGTGTTTTTTGGCTAAAATAAAGTTGAACTTAATATTTGACAAAAGGAGACGATATAATGTATTCCATAAAAAGAAATATCGAGGATATTATAAAAAATAGATCTCTAACTAATAAAGCAATATTATTAACAGGACCTAGGCAGGTAGGGAAATCAACTTTAATTAATTATTTATTTAAAGATGTTAATAAAGTTACATTTGATGATGATTTATTATTAGCACAAGCTACAGATGATCCACAGATGTTTTTATACAATAATCCATGTCCTTTAATAATAGATGAGGTTCAAAAATGTCCAACAATATTTAATAGATTAAAGATAATATTAGATAATACAGAAGAAATGTCGAACTTCTATTTAACAGGTTCGCAAAAATTACAATTAATGGAAGGAATAAGTGAATCATTAGCGGGTAGAGTTTCTATTATTGAACTTGATGGATTATCAATGAGAGAAATAAATAACATTTCTTTTAATAAGCATTTTGTTCCAACAAAAGAATATATAGCTGAAAGAGAGAAATGCTTAATAGATTATAAAGACATTTGGACTAAAATTCATAGAGGATTTTATCCAGAACTTTATAGTAATGATAAGAAAGAGTGGGTAGATTTTTACCAATCATATGTAAAAACATATCTTGAAAGAGATGTGAATAAGATAATAAAAGTAAAAAATCATTTAACATTTGTAAAATTTATGACTAGCGTTGCAGCACGAACTGGGCAAGTGTTAAATTATAAGACTATTTCAACAGAAGTTGGTGTATCTGAGGTTACAGTTAAAGAATGGATATCTATTCTTGAAAAAAGCGGACTTGTTTATATTTTAAAACCATATACGCCTAGTGTATTATCTAGAGCAATAAAAAGTCCTAAATTATACTTTAGAGATACAGGACTAGCTTGCTATTTAACAAGATGGTTAACGCCTGAAACACTTAAAAATGGAGCTATGGCAGGTGCTATGTTTGAAACTTTTGTTATTAATGAAATATTAAAATCATATTCAAATGAAGGATTAGAGTATGACTTTAATGTTTTTTATTATAATGGTAAAGATAAAAAGAAAAAGAACGTTGATGGCGTTGAAGTTTTAATTGATGGTGAAATAGATTTAATTATTTCAGAAAATGGTATTTTATATCCAATAGAAATAAAGATGACTGCTAATCCTAAAGCAGATATGACGTCGGAATTTGATGTATTAGATAAAGTGAAAGAATCAAAAAGAGGAATGGGAGTTATCATATGTATGTATGATAAAAAAATATATCTTAGAGAAAATCTTGTAGTATTACCAATTAATTATTTGTAAATGAGTTCTATGTTAAATCCTAAATTAATGAAATGAAGTCTAGAGAGAAAAAATCATCAGCTAAAAAATAATATAATTAGTTTAACTCTTATGAATCATCATAGGAGTTTTTCTACCTGTTACCCATGTGTGATTACGTTGAGTGTTTGCTTGCTTTCAAAGGTGAATTAGTAAAAATATTAATATCAAAATAATTATACATATAATTATAACTGGCCTTGTTTGCATGTTTTTAACCTTTTTCAAGGCCTTTTTTCTTTTATATCAACTAGATAAAGAAACATAAAAATAAAAATCTTATTTGAACATTATATTATAAAAGTATAAAAAATGAATATGTTAAAATATTTTGGCCACAATATCAATCACAATACAATTTACTTTTATATATTCATATACAAATTGCTATAAATATTGTATAATAAAAGCAACGATTAAGAAAAATCGAAATTATTAAAAAAAGGGGAAAAGAAAATGGAACAAAAATTCTATAAAT
>JBJEFR010000121.1:0-3907 GCA_051874255.1 Anaeroplasmataceae bacterium | reverse complement strand
TTACATAAGGAGCTCCTACAGTTCCGTTTACATAAAGAACCTTGTCTAAAGTTAAAGTTTCACCTTCTGAAGCTTCAAGCTTTTCAACATAAAGAGTAGTACCAACTTCTACTTTATATTGCTTTCCACCTGTTTCTACGATTGCATACATGTCGTTACACCTCCTGATAATTTTTAAGACTCACTATTAAGGTAGATTTTCAATCATTTTAGACCTCTTCTAAGTGGTGCATGTTACAACATATTAATTTTATACTAGTCTTTTATAAATGTCAACAATTATTTTATTAATTCCTGCTTTATAATTTTAAAAATCTCAAGTTCTCTTATTAAAAACCTATCCTTAAGGTTTTCTCCCTCATTTTTTATAAATAATTCATTAGCCTTTATAGCTATATCAATATCTACTAATACACTTTCGACATTCTCTTTAATTTCAGATTCAGTAGGATTAATACTTGTTATTTTAATAGGATTAGCCGTAAAATAATAACTCTTATTTAACCATATTTTATTATTATCATTCTTATGAACACTTTTCCATTTATCTATATAATATCCATATTCTTCTATGCTATTTGGATCAACAATAACTCCTACTTCCTCTAATGTTTCTCTTATAGCTGCAGTCTTGATTTCTTCACCCTTATCAACACCACCGCCAGGAAGCTTATAAGTATCATTAAACCTTCTATGGGATAAATATATTTTATTATCCTTAATTATAATCATACGAGCAGAATTTCTTTTAATATATTCCCATGATTCATCATAATCCTTATAATCGTTCTCCCCTAATAATCTCATTATTCAGCCTCCAATAACTTAACCTCATTATTTTCTTCTTTATTCTTACTTTTAAACAAATTAACTACCTTTTTAGGAACAAATGTAAATGTGTCAGCAATAAGCTGTGGAATAAGCTTAGCTGATTCCTTCCAAGCTGAATGTCTTATTGATTCTCTTGTGATTTCATTACCATCCTTAAATAAATATTTTCTTGTGACAACACCAATTCTTAAAGTTAATAAAGCATTAGTTGCTCCTTGTATAACTGATGAAATAACTGGTTTAATAAATGGTATTTCACCAAGTGCTGAAATAGCACTATTTGGTAATACATCATCTAAAGATAAGCTTTCAATTCCATTAGCTATTAAGGCTGTTGATAAAACCTTAATAGATAATTTACTTAAATTTTTCATTGATGGTCTAAATCCACATTTTAATACTAATTCCTTAATTAGATTTAAGTTAACCCCATAAACAGTAAACATATCAACTCTTGCGTTTTGACTAATTGCTGTTGAAATCATAACTATCTTAGCATTTTTTAAAATAATATCATTTAAGTTCTTTTTAACACTAGTATCAAATACAATTTGTAAATTAATCTTTAGTTCATCAATATTATGATAATTTGTTAATAGTTCTACATCATGTTGAGGTAAGTCATTATTCTTTACAATGTTTTTAGCAACCTTTTTATATAGATGATTATATTTATGCTTTTTTGAATCATCTAAAGTTGTAATAATGTTTAATGATGGTGAGAATAATATTATTCTTAATGGATTAATAAAGAAAAAATATAGAAGTACAACAACTAGTATATAAAATCCCCATTCAATAAATTTCCCGTATTTTGTAATATTGGAAAATTTTTCACCAACTGTTAAAACAGAGCTTACTAAAAATAATAGAAATACAATAATAGCTCCTATCCCAAATACATACCAAATTGGACTAAAATTCTTTTTCTTTTTAACCTTAAGCTTCTTACTCATAATCTTCTTCCTCTTTTTCTTCAATCTTTTTTGATTTAATTATTTTCCTTATTAAAGTAATAAATATTAATATAGCAATCATAAAAAAGATTGCACTGATAACAATATTTGACATCAAGGTATGATTTATACTTGAAATCAAAACTATAATTGCTAAATATTTTAAACAATCAACTAGTAATTGATTAGTTTTTCTTTTGGCCATTATTACTCTTGTTATAGGGACTATTGAATAAATTATCCCACAAGCTAGAGTAACATATTGATAGTTATAAAACTTAAACGAAATAACACCAATAATAATAGTTATAAAGCCCTCTATTACATCAAAGCGATATTCTACCTTTCCCATTGAATCATAATCAGCAAAAATTAATTTAATTATACCATCAAGGGTTAAAAAGCAACCTACAAGCTTTAATGTTACCTTGTAGGTAACGTTACTTGGAGCAATTGCATAAAGCAGACCAAAGGCAATAAAAACTAATATAGCAATACTTCTTTTACTTGTAAAAACCATTTTCATTTTCCATTAACCCCCTCACTTTCTTTAATTATAACATATTGAAAGATAAAAAAAATAAAAACTCTAGAAAAATCTAAAGTTTTTTATTTTTTAAATATTTTTTTATTCCTAAGGCCGCATTTGCTCCATCACCTACAGACTTTGATACTTGAAGTAATCCTCCAATAGCATCTCCACCTGCAAAAATACCTGGTATATTAGTCATAAAATCCTCATCAACAATAACATTTAAATTTTGATCAACAGCCATTCCTATATGATTTGCAAAATCATTTGCATTTGCATCTCCTATCGCAATAAATAATCCATTTATAGGATATTCTTTATCACCAGCAATAACTGCCTCTAATTTTTCATTTCCCTTTAATTCTGTTATTATAGCTGAAACAACCTTATATTTATTAGATAAATACTCTTCTCCATTTGTAAAAATAGTGATATCGTTTGTAAATCTTTCTAATACCTCTAATTCTGATTCCATAAATTTCTTAGAACCAACGATTCCAACCTTTTTATTCCTAAAGAAAAAGCCATCACAGGTAGCACACATACTAACACCTGATCCTAAAAGATGCTCAAAATTTTTGACATTAAGCTTTTTTCTAGCCTTTCCTGTTGCTAAAAAAATACTATTAGCAAAGTATTTATTTTTACTTCCTGAGGCAATAAATCCATCATTAAATTCTATTGAATTTATTCCATCTATAAAAACATCAATACCTAAGCTTTTAGCTTGCTTTATTCCATTATTAAATAACTCTTCACCGCTTATATTTTCTATTCCATAATAATTTTCAATTTGTGCCTTTTTTAAAGCACTATCTTCAAGTGATACAACACAGGGATTTAGGTTATATCTTTTTAAATAAATGGCACATGAAATTCCTGCAGGACCTGCACCAATAATTATTGTATCGTACTTATTCATTATAAAATTCTTTTATCACAGAAGCGGGAACATAGCCATTAATTTTATTTACAACCTTTCCATCCTTAAATAAAAGTACTAACGGAATAGTTTGTACATCAAAAGCCATACTCAATTCAGGCTCCTCATCAACATTTATTTTACCAATTACCATTTCATCCTTTAATTCCTCTAAAACAGTACCAAGCATTCTACAAGGACTACACCAAGATGCCCAGAAATCAACAAGAATCTTAGGATTATTTTCTAATACCTCTTTAAAATTATTTTTAGTAATGTGAATTATCATATATATTACCTCCATTTACATTTATATTTTACAATAAATATTCTAAACTATCCATTAATATGCTTATTTTCTTATTATTTAAGACCTATAGAAAAAAAATAAAATTTGTTGTTGACAAGTAAAAGTTAATTTTATATAATAAAACTCGTGATATAAATATCCAATAACCTCTACTTATATGATTTGTTCATATATATATATATGCGGGTGTAGTTTAATGGTAGAACCTCAGCCTTCCAAGCTGACTACGAGGGTTCGATTCCCTTCACCCGCTCCATTTTTTATCAAATTATATAAATAGAAGTTGTTGTTTATATATACATGCGGGTGTAGTTTAATGGTAGAACCTCAGCCTTCCAAGCTGACTACGAGGGTTC
>JBJEFR010000120.1:0-18117 GCA_051874255.1 Anaeroplasmataceae bacterium | reverse complement strand
ATTATGATCCAGAGGTAGGAAGATTTATAAGTCCTGATAGTATGGAGTATCTAGACCCAGAAAGTATTAATGGATTAAATTTATATGCTTATTGTGGTAATAATCCGGTTAATATGGTGGATCATGATAGGAATTTTGCGATATTTACCACAATGTTAATTACATCAATTGTATTAGGATTTACTGTTGGTGCTGTAGGCTCAGGAATAGCTGCGTATAAGTCAGAACGCTCATACGATGAGATTGCGTTAGCAGCACTAGGTGGTGGAATTCTCGGAGGGGCATTTGGAGCTGCAATGGTATTAGGTGGAGCAGCAGGTTTAGCAGCAACAGGAGCAGTGATAGAGGGATTTACTATTTCAACATGGACAGCATTAGGCATTTCTGTTGGAATAACTTCAGTTGCAAGCTTGGGAAATTACTTTTTAGATGGTGCAGCATATGATAAAGATTATTCTATTACGGGTGCTTTATCAAGTACGATTAAAGGTGGTATTCAAGGATTAACAACATTTGGCCTTGGATTTATAGGCGGAAAATATTTTCACATATTTGACAAAATGGTTGGGAATGATATAGTAGATATTCATAGAATACTAACCATTGAATCTAAAAAAGGGTTGGCTTATAAAATATTATTAGGAACTGAAACTTTATTAGGACCTTCAATAACAAGAGGACTATATTTTGGTGGCGTTGCTTGGCTAATTAGAAAAATTATTGATTGGATGATGTAAATGAAAATTAGAGAATACTATAGAAATGTAATGATATGTGTTTTAGGATTAATTGTAATGTTATCTATATATTGTTTGGTAAGTATAATTGAGAAAGATTATGGAATGTGGCCTATTTTTTTAGGTTCATACTTAATTTTAGTTATAGGTATGCTATTGATAATTGTATTTAATTCTTTACAAAGTTATTATATTGATGATTGTATCATATTTGTTAGTAAAAAAGGAAATAAATATTTATTCAAGGATCAAATTATCAAAATATCCTATGTGCCTTTATCTAGTATGATGTTTTTTGAAATAGGTGCAGGATGTATCGCAATACATTATATTCCTAAAACTAACCTAGAACCTGCAAGTGTTAGGTATCCAAAGGAGAAACGTAATATTTTGCTAATTTCAATGTCCAAAAAGAAAGCTTTCAAAGTGTGTAATAAATTAGGAATTCCATTGCTTAAAAGCTAATTAATATGGCTTATATTATATAACATTATAGTTTGTAAATTTAGGTATATGGAGGAAACTTCATATACCTTTGCTAATATATAAGGTATGAAAATAATATTATTTTTTTAGACTCTTTTAGCTGAATATGAATGATATTTCATATTAAGACTCTGATTTTAAATCTATATGCATATTGTGGTAATAATCCGGTTAATATGGTGGATCCAAGTGGACATTTATCTAAATGGGCAGCATGGCTAATTAGTGGTGCTTTAATTGTAGGTGGAATTGTATTGTCTGTTGCTACTGCAGGTGTTGCAACGCATGGTGTAGTTGGAGTGTTAGCCACAATTGGTAGTATATTTTGGGGGCAGCAGTTGGTGCAGGTGCAGGTTCCTTAATTGGAGGTTATGTTAATGAGGCTGCTGGTGGTACGTTTGAGGCTGGTTATGTAAGTGGATTAATTTCTGGAGATTTAACTGGTGCCGGAGCGAGCGGTGCAGGGACATTTTTAACTCTTGCTTCAAAAAGCATTAATTTTTCTTGAATAGGTTATTTAGGTATTAGTATTGCGAGTTCATTTGTAGGTGGAGCTTTAGGTGATTTCGCTGGTAATTATGTATTGTCCTAATTGGATAACACAAAATTTGATGTATCATATGCTATTCAAAGTGCGATACTAGCAGGTTCGTTAAATATTTTTGCAGGAATTGGTTCGGGAGTTTCATCAATTGTAGGAGGTCTTTCTAGAACTGCAAATGTAACAATGAATACTATCGTTTCATCAAGATTGGCTGCTGGTATGGTAATTATTGGAACAGAAGCTGTGTATGATTTAATTTCTTATTTTATTAGAAAGGTATTTTAAATGTGAAAAAATATTATAAAAATAGTTATTTGAATTTAGTATTTATCTTAATTTCTGTCTTATATTTGTTGGTTATTTTACTTGTGCTTTTTTGTTTAAAATTAGATTCGAAAATCACGATTATTTTAATTATGGGATTATTAAGTCCTTATATTATATATTTTAGTGTAGGGTTTTATTGGGTGTTTCAAAAGATAGCTATAGATAAAGATGGAATTAAATTTTATCTATTTAATAAAAAACTAAAGGAGTTGCCTTGGGAAAATATAGAGGGAATTACCGCAGAAAGAACAAAAAATAAGTACATATTTAATTAAAGAAAAAAATATTAATAAATATTATAATATTTGTATAACTAAGGAAATTGAATCATTAATAAATAAGTATGCACCTAAAGAAGTATTTGGCAAATAATATATATTTATGTTACTACCCATTTGGGATATACTAATATCCCATCAGTTGGGTGCTAAATCAAATATAATTCAAATTAACATTTAAAACAATAGTTTGGTTTGATCGCGAGTCACCTAGCAATACAAATAGCTGGGTGAACGCGGACTAAACTCCATTTTAAAGTATTTTATATGCAGTGAGGTAGTATGGATAAAGTAGTAGTTTATAATGTAGGATTATATTGTAGATTATCTTTAGATTATTGAAGTGTTGGAGAATATAGAAGTATTCAAACACAAAAAGATAATGCTGGATAAATTTTTTAAAGATAATCACTATATTGTAAAAGAAATAAATATATTGATGATGGTTATTATGGACTTGATTTTGATAAATTAGTAATCAAACAGGTATTACTATATATAGAAGCTAATAAAAGCAATATGGTTATTACAAAAGATTTATCTAGAAAGGTTAAAATAGCTAAAAGGCAAATAACTTTAAATAAATTATTTCTAGTGTGACATCGGGGAGGTTCTAAATATGAAAAAAGAGTGTTATGCAAATTATTCATATATATCTTTCCTTTGTATAGCGATTGCTTGTTTGGTATTATTCATTTTACCAATACTTATAAAAACTGATGAAGACAATTTTTATAAGTTACTTTGGAGTGCTGTTCAAAATTGATTTGCATAGAGCAATTTGTGAAGTTGTAGAATTTGATACATATTTTTCTTGGTTTAATTCAATTTCCCAAAAATGGATTTGTATTTATGAGAAAAATGAATACTATGAAAAATTTAATTCTGGATGTTCAAATAAAAGAAATAAACATAGAATCCAAATTATTTATTCTAAAGAAACGATACTTGAACTAAAAAGAAGAGATATAGATACTTTTAAAATAAATTCCATTCCAAATTTAACAAAAGAAATATGAGTTATATATCACAGTTACATAAAAATGAGATAATCATAATGCGCTGTAGAAGATTGAACATCTTATCTTTTTCACAAAAAACTTAAAAACTAAAAATATTTTAAGTCAATTTGCTACAACTTTATGAAAATTAGAAATTATATATATAATTAATAAACAACAAAATATGGCTTATTATAGCAACAAATACAATATTTTATTTATATGTTGTGCTAAAGCACATTGATGGTAAAATAAAATTAGTTTAAAAGCGATTTCAAACAATTTAATATTTAAAAAAACAAAATTATTCGAATTTTATAGGTTGAAAACAATTTTTTTCTTGTATAATTAGTGCTGTAAAACAAAAATAAAAAATAAAGGCAAAGGCGCATGCAATATCATATTGATGTCTTTGCCTTTTTCTTTTATTGAAAGGAATGATATATATGGAAAAAGACCAAGAGTTATTTTCAACAGAAGATAAGGTAGAAATAAGCCTAAATCATGTAGGTATGGTTTATGAGGCAGCTGGTAATTCTGTTCAAGCATTAACAGATGTAACCTTAGATATACATAAAGGTGAATTTATTTCTTTATTAGGACCATCTGGATGTGGGAAATCAACACTTTTAAGAATTATAGCTAATCTACTAGATAATACCTCAGGAGAAGTATTAATTGAGGGAATGACACCTAAAGAAGCAAGACTTAAAAGAAAATATGGTATGGTTTTCCAATCTCCAGTTTTATATGATTGGAGAACAATTAAGAAAAATATCGAGCTTCCTTTAGAAATAATGCATATTAAAAAGCCTGAAAGAGAGGCTATAGCATTAGAGATGCTAGATTTAGTAAATTTAAAAAATTTTGCAAATCATTATCCAAATCAATTATCTGGAGGAATGCAGCAAAGAGTTGGTATAGCTAGAGCATTTGCTTTGAAGCCAGAAATTCTTCTTATGGATGAACCATTTTCAGCATTAGATGAATTTACAAAGGAAAAATTACATGAGGATTTACTAAGAATATGGAGAAAAACAAATAAAACAGTTATATTTGTTACTCATAATATTCAAGAGGCTGTATATCTATCAGATAGAATATGTGTACTATCTCCTCATCCTGGAAGGCTAAGTGCAGTAGTTGATGTAACCCTTCCAAGACCAAGGACTATGGAAATGAAGGGAACACAAGAGTTTACTGATTTAGTTACTAAGGTTAGAAATAGCTTCGAAGGGGTGTGATGGTTATGATGAAAAAGCATCCAAAGCTAGGTGGCTTTATTAGCCTTATTTGTTGGATAGTAGGCTTAATCATTGTATGGGAAATAATAGCTTTCATGTGTGATATGAAATTTAATCATCCTGAAAACTATATACCTCATATTCATCAAATAATCGCATCATTCTTTGATACTAGCGTAAAGATAAATAATCATGCTGCAACCCTAACAGTATTAGAGGCTGCAGGAGGAACTCTTCTTAGAGCATTATATGGTTTTGTGATAGGTATTGTTATTGGATTTGTATTAGCATTATTGATGGATTTATGTGGAGCAATTGAAAAGATAGCATTTCCATACTTAATGTTGTTACAAATGGTACCAATTATTGGTATGGCTCCAATAATATTTGCAATTACTGGAGATGTAAACAAATCAAGAATTATTATCGCAGCAATCTTAACATTCTATCCAGTAAGTACTAATACAATGGCAGGATTTAAATCCATAGAAAAAGAAAAATATGATTTGATGGATATTTGTAGTGCCAATAAATTTCAGCTTTATTGGCATACTAAATTCCCAGCTTGTCTACCTTCCTTTTTTACAGGATTAAAGATATCTGCTCCTCTTGCTATTACAGCATCAGTATTAGTTGACACTCTTCAAGGTGGAACCACCTTAGGAGGACTTATTTCCTCATCACTTGGAGGAAAGCCATCATACTTTATATTCTGGCAGGTTGTAGTAATTTGTGCAGTTGTAGGTGTTGGTTCAAGTGCTTTAATGGGATTACTTGAAAAGATCTTTTGTCCATATAGACATGGTAAAAGATCAATTGGTACCATTTTAGCTATTCGTAAGGAAAACAAAATGAATGTAAAGGAGGAGATAGAAGATGAAGCTTATCAAAAGTAAATGGAATATTATATCTTCCTTCCTTTATCCAATATTACTTGCAGTAATACTAATAATATTATTGCAAACTGGAGCTCTTGTTAAAATATTTGGAGTTAAGCCTAATATTTTACCAAAAATTAATGTTATTGCAGCTGCCTTTGGTGATATTCCTGATTTAAGTAGTCAGATTTGGTGTACATTACAAAGTATTATATTAGGATTATTTCTTGGATCAGTTTTAGGATATTTGCTAGCTGTTTTAACAGCTATGATACCTATTGCAGGTAAAGGAGGTATTTCCTTAATAACTGCCTTTAATGCTATACCAATCGTAGCCTTAACACCAATATTTATGAAGATGTCTAAGCTAATAGATTTAGATAGTGAAGCTAGGTGTATATTAGCTAAAACAGTTGTTGTAACGCTAGTTACAATGTCATCAATGAGTATTACATCATATAGGGGACTTACAGAAACGAAGCCCTTTGCAGATGATTTATTACAATCATATGCTTGTAATAAATTTAAAATATTATGGAAGCTTAGAATACCAAATAGTATTCCATCAATATTTACAGCGTTAAAAATAGGTATTCCTACAGCTGTTATTACAGCTGTGGTGTCTGAATATTTTTTAGAATCTCAAATGGGTATTGGGAAGCAGATCAAGATTCAAATTGGTACACTTTTCTCCTACTCAGTTGGATGGGCCTACATTATAGTGGCCTGCATAATGGGAATTGGGCTATATGCTATTCTCATGTTAGTACAGTATATTACTTTAAAACATAGAAAATAGTTTTAAATTAATATAAATAAAAAATTATAAATAAGAAAGGAATTAGAATATTATGAAATTAAATGCAAAAAAATTAAGTGGAACAGCTATATTTGGAGTACTTGCAGCAGTGACCCTAGTGTCATGCTCAAAAGGAGACTCAGCAGTTGGATGGAAGAGAGGTACTTCTAATGAAACAATCATTAAAGAAGCCTATGCAGCTGGAAAATTAGGAAACTGGGGGCTTGGAAATGAATATGAAATATATGCCCTAGAACAAAAATATGGATTAACTCCTAAATATCAAACTCAAGGATTTGATATGTCACAATTTGATGATGATGAAATTACATTAGCTTCAGTTATGACATATAACGAGCTTGGTTTAACAAAGAACAGCTATACAGGAGCTTTAGGATATGGAGATAAGGTTGGAGTAATTGATATGAACGAAGAAGGAGTAGCAATGCTTGAGGATTGTCTATTCTGTTCAAAGTCATTTGCTGAGGCTAATCCAAATACTGTAAAGGCATTTATCTATGCTTCAATTAAGGGATGGCAATATGCATGTGCTAATACTGATGAGGCAGCTCAAATCTGTGTAGATGCAGGATCAACAGTTGGAATTGAACATCAAAAGTATATGGCACAGAAGATTGCTGATGGATGTACAAAGGATGTAAGTGGTAATACAGTTGCTGTTGACTTAACAATGAGAGATACAGCTTTACAATCAACATTAGATCAAGCAAAGGTATATGTTGCATCAGCATTAACATCACAAACTGCAAAAACTAAGCTTGCTTCAATGACTTTAAATGATATTAGAGATGCATCATACCTAACAGCTGTACAAGGTGCTGATGTTACAGCTGCAGCTTTAAAGACAGCATTAGAAGCTACTAATGAAAAGAAGAGCGTTAGTATCCAATTAAAGTGGTTATGTCAAGCTCAATTCATGGGATTCTATGTAGCTCAAGCTAAGGGATACTTCACTGAGGTTGGATTAACAGTTAATATCTTAACTCAATCAGGAGATATTACAGAAACAACTTATGTTGCTAATGGAAATGCTGATTTTGGACATACTTGGGTATCAAGCTTAATTGCAGCTAATGCAAGTGATGCAGGATTAATTGAATTAGGACAAATCACTCAACGTTCTTTACTACAATTAGTTTATAAGTATTCTGATTAATTAATAAATATTAGAATCCAGGCTTGGCCTGGGTTCTAATAATTAATAATAATATGACTTAATACCTGCGATTAATACTGCTGTATTAATTGGAGCTATTATAGATTATAAAGTTATTAAAGGGGGAATATTTATATGAATAATAAATATAAAGACCAAATAATTTTAAGTGAAGTCTCTAGATGCTTACTCTGCGCTGATGCTTCGTGTACAAAGGCTTGTCCACATAAAATGGATCCAGCTAAATTCATAAGAAGCGTAAGATTTAATAATGTGGATGCTTCATTTCTTAGTATTGATCGTAATATATGTCTAAATTGTCCAGCACCATGTGAGGAGGCATGTATTCATTATGATCAAAAGATTAGAATAAAAGACTTAATTGAAAATATAGATACACCAAAGATGGATATATCAAATATTGATTTATCAATTGATTTTTTAGGTGTTAAATGTGAAAATCCCTTTTTCCTATCATCATCAGTGGTAGGTTCAAATTATGAAATGGTAAGTAGAGCCTTAGAAGCTGGATGGGGAGGAGTAGTATTTAAAACCATTGGTTTTTATAAGCCAAATGAGGTATCTCCTAGATTTGCATCAACAACAAAGGAAGGTACACCATTTACTGGATTTAAAAACATGGAACAAATTTCTGACCATGAGCTAAGTGAAAACTTAAAGTTTTTACATGATTTAAAAAAGAACTATCCTTCTAAGGTTATAGTAGCCTCTATAATGGGTGAAAATGAAGATGAATGGACAAGACTTGCTAGCCTTTGTGAGGAGGCAGGAGTAGACATAATTGAGTGTAACTTCTCATGTCCTCAAATGGCTGTAAAGGGAATGGGTTCAGATGTTGGACAAAGTGAAGAGCTTGTAAGAAGCTATACTAAAGCTACTATTAAGGGATGTAGTATTCCAGTACTTGCGAAAATGACACCTAATATTGGAAATATGGAACCAGTAGCTATTAGTGCTATGGAAGCTGGAGCTCATGGAATCGCAGCTATTAATACTATAAAAAGCATTGTAAATGTTAACCTAGATAATATGCAGTCAGATCCAAATATTAATGGACGTACGGCAGTTAGTGGATACTCAGGTCATGCAGTAAAGCCTATTGCCTTAAGATTTATAAATGATATGAAGCAAAATGAATTACTTAAGGATACACCTATTTCAGGAATGGGTGGAATAGAAACCTGGCAGGATGCCTGTGAATTTATAGCTTTGGGTTGTGAAAATATTCAGGTTACTACTGCTATAATGCAATATGGATATCGTATTATAGATGATTTAATAAGTGGAACTAAAATTTATATGGCTAAAAATGGATATAAGCATATTAAGGACTTTGTAGGTAAAGCCTTAGATAATATTATTCCAGCAGACAAATTAGATAGAGATACAGTTGTATTTCCTAAATTTGATCCTGATAAATGTATCGGCTGTGGAAGATGCTATATATCATGTAGTGATGCAGGTCATCAAGCTTTAACATTCACAAGTGATCATAAGATAAAGCTAAACGGAAGCAAATGTGTAGGCTGCCATTTATGTAGCCTTGTATGTCCTACAGGGGCTATAGAAAAGACAAAACGTATATTAAAACCAAATAGAAAATAGGAGGTGAATATATGGCTGTAACATTACAGAGATTATTTGCTGATTGTAAAAATAAATATAATATTGAGCTTATCGCAGGAAGTCTTGGAATGAAGAATCTTGTAAGATGGGTTCATATTGTTGAGGATGCTGATGTACCATCATTTCTTCATGGTAATGAACTTGTATTTACTACTGGTATTGGTATTGCATCAAAGTCAGATTTCAATTTTGTAAATTTTGCCCAAAGCTTAATATATCATGGATCAAGTGGCTGGGTTATTAATATAGGACCATATATTCCAGCTATTCCACCTGAGTTAATTGAATTTTGTAATAAAATGCAATTTCCTTTATTTACAATTCCTTGGAATATGAGACTTATAGATGTTACATATGATTATTCTCATATGATAATTGAAAATGAAGAAAGAGAAAATTCAATTGCTAAGGCCTTAAGTAATCTTATATATAATTTAGGAAGTCTTGAGGATAATATAGATGTATTATTACGAGGAGGCTATAAGCCGACTGATAGTCCAAGGATTATATCTATAATAGTAAAAAATGATGATAAGCAAATATCATCTGATAATCTAGCATCATATTTATTTAATTTAGAATCATCAATTAGTACTAATAATAGATATTCTATAATAATTGAAAATAATGTGCTTATCGTATTTAGTGTTAATATTACTGATAATGAGTTAACAGCTTTAATAGAACAAATTAAAGCATCATTAAAGAAGGAATATGATAATATTAGCTTTAATATAGGAATATCAAGCGAACTTATTGGTTTAGATAAGCTACCTAAGCTATATAAACAATCAATAATAGCTGCTAAAACAGCTAAGATGCTTAAGAGTGAGAAGCTAGCATTTAGTGACTGTGGATTATATCAGCTAATATATTTTCTTGATGATAATGTTAAACAAAAATATATTGATAGTGTATTAGGACCTATTATTGAATATGATAAGGAGAAAAATACTAATTATCTATTAATACTAAAGCTATATATTGAGCATAATTGTGGTATTCAGGAGATTGCAGATATCTTAGGAGTACATAGAAATACTATTAATTACAAAATAAAATTTATCAAAGATAACTTTAAGATAAATCTTGATATAAAAGAAATGGCTACCCTTTGGATGGCAATTTCAATAAAAGAAGTATTAGAAAATATGGAGGAATAAAAAAATGAATTCAAAAGAAGTTAGCGAAAAACAAAAGAAATATGTATTACAATCTTGGAGTAAGCAAGGTAATTTAAATCCAATTGCAATTGAAAAGGCTGAGGGAATCTATATGTGGGATTATGAAGGAAATAGATATACAGATATGTCTTCTCAACTTGTAAATTTAAATGTTGGATTTGGAAATAAGGCTATTAATGAGGCTATTAAGGAACAAGTAGATAAGTACTGCTTTGTAGGACCTTCATATGCAAGTGCACCTCGTGCTGAATTAGCTGAAATGATTATTAATAGACTTCCAGATAATTTTGGAAAGGTATTCTTCACAAATGGTGGAGCTGATGCGAATGAAAATGCAATTAAGATGGCTAGATTATTCACAGGTCGTCAAAAGGTATTTTCAAGATATCGTTCATATCATGGTTCAACCTTTGGTGCTGGAAATTTAACAGGTGAACCAAGACGTTATCCTCTTGAGCCAGGTGTACCAGGCTTCATCCATTTCTTTGACCCATATGTATATCGTGAGCCAATTGAGTTTGAATCAGAGGAGAAAGCTACAGCATACTATGTAGCTAAGCTTCGTGAACAGGTTATGTATGAAAATCCAGATAATATCGCAGCTATCGTAGTTGAAACTATCACAGGATCAAATGGAGTAATTATTCCTCCTAAGGGATATCTAGCAGGTGTTCGTAAAATCTGTGATGAATTTGGAATTATGATGATTTGTGATGAGGTTATGGCTGGTTGGTATAGAACTGGTAAAATGTTTGCCTTTATGAATTATGATATTAAGCCTGATTTAGTATCATTCGCAAAGGGTGTTACATGTGGATACGTACAGCTTGGAGGAGTTGCAGTATCAAAGAAAATAGCTGATTACTTTAATGATCACCTACTAGCATGTGGATTAACTTATAGTGGACATCCACTTGCATGTGCAGCAGGAGTAGCATGTGTTAAGTATTATGAGGATGCCAAAATTGCTGAAAATGTTATTGAGGTTGGTGCAGTTCTTGGAGAAAAGCTAGAAGAATTCAAGGCTAAGCATCCTTCAGTTGGTGATGTAAGATATATTGGATTATTCTCATCAGTTGAGCTTGTTAAGGATAAAAAGACTAAAGAGCCTCTTGTACCATATGGTAGTGATCCAAATGGTATAATGCCTAAGCTAGTTGGTTCTTTAAAGAAGAAGGGATTTATGACTTATTCTCATGAAAATATGTTATTTATAAATCCACCTTTAATTATTACTAAGGAACAATTACTAGAGGAATTAGTTAAATTTGATGAGGTTTTAACAGAAGCTGATGAATTAATTAAGTAAGAGAGGTTTTTATATGAACTTAGTATTTAAGATGCCTACTAAAATTCTTATGGATAAAGATTGTGTAATAAAAAATGCTTCTGCTTTTAAGGATTTTGGTAAAAAGGCCATTATTGTAACAGGTAAAAGCTCTGCTAAATTAAATGGTTCTTTAGATGATGTATTAAAGGCCTTAGAAATAAACGGTCAGGATTATGTATTATATGATAAGGTAATGACAAATCCAACTGTTGATTGTGTTTATGATGGAGCTAAGGAGGCAAATGATAATAATGCCGATTTCTTAATAGCTATAGGAGGAGGATCTCCTATGGATGCTGGTAAGACAATCGCCTTATTAGCTTGTCAAAGCATAGCTAAGGAGGATTTATTTAAAGGTAATTATGAAAATAAAATATTACCAATGGTATTTATTCCTACTACTGCAGGAACAGGTAGTGAGGTAACAACAGCTTCAATTATCACTAATGATGAGGCTAAAACCAAAAGTGCTGTTGCCGCACCATTTATGGCTCCTACCCTAGCCTTGTTAGATAGTAAGTATTTAAAAAGTCTTTCTAATAATACAATGATTAATACCGTATTAGATGCATTATCTCATTTAATAGAAGGATATATTAATAAAAAAGACAATGCTTTAATATCATTAATTGCCCTAGAGGGAATTAAAATTATTTCATCAGAGTTAAATAACTTAAAGAATAATACATATACAGATGATGATTTAGATAAGCTAATGTATGCATCAAATCTTGCAGGTATAGTAATATCACATACTGGTACTACCTTAGTTCATGCAATGGGGTATTCCTTAACATATTTTAAGCATATTGATCATGGTAGAGCTAACGGATTATTAATGTATGATTATTTAAAATATTATAGTTTTGTTGTTGGTGATAAGATAGATAACATATTAAAGCATATGAAGCTAAATACGCTTCTGGATTTTAAGAAGGAAATGGATACGCTATTAAAAACAAAAGAGGATATTACATCTAGTGAACTTAAGGAGTATTCAAAAATTGCAATAAATGCTAAGAATGTATTAAATTGTCCATTTGAGGTTACAGAGGATGATATATATAAAATATATTCAAATGCTTTTATAAAATAACTAAAAGAAAGGAATGATATAAAATGGATTTATTAATTAAAAACGGAACTTTAATTAGTTCAAAGGGAAAATATGTTGCAGACATAGCTGTAAGTGATGGAAAGATCGAAGAGATTGGAATTAACATTACTCCAACTGGTGATGCTAAGGTTGTTGATGCAACTGGTAAGTTTGTGCTTCCAGGCGCAATAGATGCACATACTCATCTTGCAATGCCTTTTGGAGGAACAATATCATCTGATGATTATTTCGCAGGAACACGTGCTGCAGTATGTGGTGGTACAACAATGGTATTTGATTTTGCATTACAGGATTTTAAGGAATCTATTTTAGATACTGTTTTAAGAAGAGATGCTATTGCTTCAAAACAAGCTGTATGTGATTATGCATTCCATGTAGGAATTAAAGATATTAGTGGTAATTTATTACAAACAATGGATGATGCTGTAAAATATGGAGTTCCTTCATTTAAAGCATTCATGGTATATGATTTTGGAGTAAATGATGGTGATTTATATAAGCTATTAAATTATTCTAAAAAGATAGGAGCTCAAATTTCAGTACATGCTGAAAATAGAGATGTTATCGGTGTTTTAACAAAGCAATTTTTAAGTGAAGGTAAAACTGATGCATATCATCATTATCTATCAAGACCTGAATTTGTCGAAGAGGAAGCTGATAGAAGAGCTATAGCTTTCGCAGAATCACAGGATGCACCATTATATATTGTTCACGTAGGTAGTGCTGGTGGTATAAAGGCTATTGAGGAGGCTAAAAAAAGAGGAGTTGAGGTATATGCAGAAACATGTCCTCAATATCTTGAATTTACAAGCGATGTATATAAACGCGAAAGAGGAATTGATTTCATATGCTCTCCTCCAATGAAGGGACAGGAATCGCGTGATGCATTATGGGATGCGATAAATCGTGGTGTAGTTGATACAATCGCTACAGACCACTGCCCATTCCAATCATATGAGAAGGATTGGGGTAAGGATGATTTCACAAAGGTTCCAAATGGATGTGCAGGAGTTGAAAACATGTATCCTTATATGCTATCACAGGCTGGTAAAGGACTTGTAAGCTATGAGCGTGTAGTTGAGCTATGTAGTGAAAATCCAGCTAAGATATTTGGATGTGATAAAAAAGGATTTTTATTACCTGGCTATGATGCAGATATAGTTGTTTATGATCCTACTATTGATTTTGTTATTACTAATGATAAAATGCATTCTGATTGTGACCATACAATTTGGGAAGGATGTAAGCTAAAGGGTTATCCAGTAATGACATTTTCAAGAGGTAATTTAGTTTATGAAAATGGAAAATTCTTAGGTACTAAAGGTAGTGGACGCTTTGTTAAGCGTATTTCAAGATTAGAAAAATAATTGTTGTAATATCATATGGTCTAACACAAGGAAAGGTGATTAGTTATGAAAAATAGAAATTTAAAGGGAAGCGTAAAATTAATAGAGTTAATTTACTATAAAAGATTAAGAACAGTTGAAGATGATACAGCTCCTGGTTCTCCTAAGGAATATTTAATTAATATTGATTTAAAGGATCCATTTAGAGACAAGCTTAGCTTTAGAACTCCCTACCATGGTCATCTTTATGCATATGCTTTTATAACTGAGCCTATGAAGAAATTATTAGATACATATGGATTTACTCTTAAGGGAGTAATGGTAGACCTTGTTGACTGGGATGACAAATTTGTATTATCACTAGAAGAGGATAAACGAGAAGTTCAATTCTTTTGTAGCATAGAGGATGTCATTTTCTTACTAGAAAATTGTATGAGAATACCTAGTCAAAGATTAATAAATAAAAATAAAAAAGGAGTATGATAGTATGTATAAGTGTAGTTTAGAGAGAATGAGTGATAAAATTAAAACTTTTTCACAATTTGGAGATGCAGGTCATGGAGGAATAACTCGTTATTCACTTTCACCTGAAGCAATAATGGCTCGTAAGGAATTCGAAAAAAGAATGAAGGCTATTGGAGCTATTATTGAAATAGATGATGTAGCTAATATGTATGCAACATTACCAGGAAGCGATCCAAATGCGAAAAGAATTGTAATGGGATCACATTGTGATTCTGTTAAAAATGGAGGAAATTATGATGGTATTTTAGGAGTTATGTCAGCAATGGAGGTATTAGAAACTGTTGCGGCTGAAAAAATTCCACATAAGCACCCTCTTACCGCAATGATTTGGACTAATGAGGAAGGTTCATTATATCCACCTGCAATGATGTGCTCAGGAATCGTTTGTTATGACTATTTACCAGAGGATATTCGTCAAAAATTCAAGTACGAGGATATGATGAAATCAAAATCAATCTTAGATCCAACTAAGACATTTGGTGATGCCCTAGAGGCTTCTGGTTATAAAGGAGATAAGAAGTATCGTTTATCACCAGAAAACTATTTATATATGTTTGAAACTCATATTGAACAAGGACCTATTCTTGAGGATGCCGGAAATGAAATAGGAGTTGTTGACTGTGTACTTGGTATGTTTAATTATCGTATTAAATTCTATGGTCAAACAACTCATGCAGGTACTTTCCCTATGCCTAAGAGAAAGGATGCCTTCTATGCAGCATCAGAGGCTTTAATATATTTACATAATGAAATTGATAAGCTTGGATATAAAGAGCTTGTGTATACAACAGGAGAGGTAGTATGTCATCCTGATGTCCATACATGTGTTCCTGATTTCTTTGAATTTTCATTTGATTCAAGACATGAAAGTGCCGAGGTATTAGATAAGGTTTTAGCTATCGTCAAGAGTCTTGAGGATAAAACATGGCATGGATGTACTTGTAAGGTTGAAAAGGCATGGAATCGTGATACTGTATATTGGGATAAAAAGCTAGTATCATATGTGAAGGAAGCTGCTGAGGAGGTAGGAGTAACTCATCAATATATCCACTCAGGTGCAGGACATGATGCTCAATTCTGTGCATATGTAATCCCTACTACAATGATATTTGTTCAATCTAAGGATGGATTAAGCCATTGTGAGCCTGAATATTCAAGTCCTGTTCATTGTACAGATGGAGCAACAGTAATGCTTAATGCTGTATTAAAGGCAGATAAGGATTAAATTTTAATTATTTTCTAATTATAATAATTTTTTAAAAATGTTACATTTGATGATGTAACATTTTTTAATTTTTAAAGAAATAATAAAAAATGTTATAACAAAGCCAAATTATAAAAATTGAGCATATTAAAAACCTAAGTATAATTAAAGATAAGGGGAGAAATATTAGTTGGCCACTAATAATAAAAATTAGACTATAGGAGAAGTAAAAATGAATATCAAATTACAAAAAAAGGAACATAATAATTTTAAAAAATTAATAAAGGTAGATTCAAACAATAATTTAATAGACGGAGAAGGGGAAATATATGTAAGAGTTGAAGAAATACCTTCAAATTTAATTAATAATGATGCAACACCACTTACAGAGACAGTATTTGAAAATATCAATTGGAAGGATAATGATATGATACTATTTCAACTTAGAAATTCTTTGCCAGAGAAAATACCTGGAGTAATTCAAGTAGTAGCATTAGAAAATGGAGAAACATGGTGCATTCCTGGAGTAGATATTGAACCATATAAATTAGGGTCAGATGATCTACAACAATATTTGAAGAAAAATTTCCAATATTATGAGGCAATAACATTGTTAGGATCCATTACAAAATTAGGAGCACTACCTGTTGATTTTTCAGAAACAGGTAATGCAAATGTTTCTACTTATTTAGAAGTTAATGATGGTAGTATAGCATTTAAAATAAACGGAGTTCAGAAACATGTATTTAATAATGAAAAAGCATCATTAACCCATAATAACGGAGAAATAGTAGTAAATGATAATGAAATAGCATTAAAAAATCACAATAACATAACAACTATAGGGTTAAAAAATGGTAACCTTTATATTAAAGGGAATAATACTCTGATTAGTGAAGATTTAATAAATAATAAATTAAACTCTTATACTGATTTAAATAATGCAGTATATGGTAATAATTCAATTCATCTTGAATTTTATCCAGATTTAGTAAGATTTAAAAATGCAAATGGTGGAGAACTACTAGCTATTAAAACAAACGGAAGTATCTATGCTAATAGTACCAATAGAGTTATTGATTCAAGTACTATAAATAATTATATTTCTTCATATTTTAATGAAAATTTTGAAAGTAAATTTAGAGCTTGTTATGAGCAAATAAAATTAGAAGAAACAGCAATATTTATAGGAAATGATCAATTAGTACCAGTAAATGTATTGGAAGAAAATATGATCAGAATTGAATTTTCTGAAGCAGAAAATGGAGAGATTCTTAGTATATCATTTATAGGAAATAATATAGATAATTTAGAAAAAATATATAAAGCAGAAACAACTCATAGTTATTTGCCAGAACAACATGTTGCATCTGATGATTCAGATACAGATTATGTTAAGATATATATTTATGATTCATCAAATGTACATATTGGATTTGCATATATAAAAGGAATATATAGAGAATAAAGGAGAGAAAAAATATGAAGGTTAATATTAGATTAAATAACAATAATGAGGTTATTGGATATTCTTTATATCCAATTGATTTAAATAAAGTGGTAATAGATATTCCAAAGATTCCAATTGATTTTTTAGGAGGAAATTATATTTATAAAGATAACAAGATAGTAAAAAAAGATGATTCTATATTATTAAAATATAATAAAGAAAAGCTTAAAAAAGCATTTACAGAATATAGAAACGATGTAAACTATGGAGTTATTAAAGAGGATGAAATAACACATAATCAGCTATTAAACTGGTATAAAAATATTAATAATAATGATGTTAATAGCATTAATAATCCGCCAAAAATAATTTTAAAATATTTGGAGGATAATAAATGGATTTAGAGTATATACTTTCACTTGCTGGAACTTCACTTGGAATAATAATAACAATTCTTACCTTTATCATTAAACTTTCTAAAAACACTAAGGTTAGAAAAAAGGCTGAGAAATTATTAATTATGACAAGTGAGATTATGAATTGTGTAAAGGAAGCAGAAAAATTTAAAAATTATACAGGTTTAGAGAAAAAGAATTATGTATTAACGAAAATAAATCAGTATTCAATAGATAATAATATTAAATATGATGAGGAATATGTTTCACAAAGAATTGAAGAAATAATAGAAACTACAAAAACAGTTAATACAAATAATGAAGATGAAAACCAAAATAATAAAAAGGATTGGTTAGAGTAATATGAATCAAAAAAAATTAAAGTATAGTACTGTTAATGCTGGATTTATTTATAATTTAGGTTTTAGAAGAATAGGTTTTAATCATT
>JBJEFR010000119.1:0-18135 GCA_051874255.1 Anaeroplasmataceae bacterium | reverse complement strand
TATTTCACTAACATTCTTTCTTGGCTTATCAATAGGCTTATCAGAAATAAATTCCTTTTTAGAATATTTAGATAGATTTCTTACGTTATTAAGCCCAATTTCGTTCATAAACATTGATGGAAATTGGACGCTATGCATTCCATATAAAAATCTTGATCTACAATTAGTTATAAATAGCTTTTCCTTAGCTCTAGTTATTCCAACATAGCAAATTCGACGTTCCTCTTCAAATTCAAATGCGCTAAAGCAATTATTGCTTGGAAATATTCCTTGTTCGAACGCAACTAAAAATACAACCGGATATTCAAGTCCCTTTGCTTGATGAAAGGTCATTAGCTTAACTCGGTCATTAGACTCACTAACATTATCAGTATCTGTCCTTAAAGCTAAATCACTTAATAGGGCATTAATTTTATCAATTCTTGTTCCCTCATAGAACTCATCAGCTTCCTTAATAACTGTTTTTAATTCTCTAACATTATCAAGTCTTTCATTTCCCTCTTCTCCAAGCTCCTTAAGCATATCATAATATCCTGTTTTTTCTAATATAATATCAATGATTTTAGTAATATCGTTTTCTTCATTATTTAAATCATCTAATAGCTCAATAATTTTAAATTTAAAGTCTAAAAGACTTGTATATCCCTGCCCTTTGCGATCTAAATAATCAATCGCATCAAATAATGATACATTATATTCTAATGCTTTATCTGACAATTTTGAAAGTAGGGCTGCCCCTATTTTTCTTTTAGGCTCATTAATAATTCTTTTTAAAGAAAAATCATCACTATGATTAACTATTAATCTTAAATAGGCAATCATATCCTTTATTTCTTTTCTTTGAAAGAAGGAAATACCCCCGTAAATAATATATGGTATTTTATATTTAACAAAGGCATCTTCAAAATTACGAGATATAGAGTTTGCTCGATACATTATCGCAAAATCATTATAGCTATATCCTGAGGTTTTAAGCTCCTTTATTTTATCAATAACAAACATTACCTCATCATAAGAGCTATCTGCAGGATAATATCCTGGCTTTTCTCCTTCAGCTTTATTAGTAAATAGGTTTTTCTTATATCGATTAGGATTATTATCAATAACCCTATTAGCTATATCTAATATTTTCTGAGTAGAACGATAGTTTTCCTCTAGCATAATAACCTTAGTATTTTTAAAATCACTAGTAAATTTATCAATATTTTCTATTTTAGCTCCACGGAATGAATAAATACTTTGGTCTTGATCCCCTACAATAAAAACATTATTATTAGCTTTACCTAATAATTTTATTAGATTATATTGCTTAGTATTTGTATCCTGAAACTCATCAATCATAATATATAAAAATTTATTTTGATATTTTTTTAAAATATTAGGATTATTTTCAAATACTTCTATAGTAAGAATAATCAAATCATCAAAATCTAATAAATTTTCATGCTTTAATCTTCTTTGATATCTATCATATATAAGCTTTAAATTATTATCATCAAATGATAAAAGCATATCATTTTTTAAAGCTGATATTTTACTTTTAACTAGCTTAGGCTTATATTCCTTACTATCAAGATTTAGCTCTGATATCTCTTCTTTTATTATTTTACAGGCATCCTCTTCATCAATAATATTAAAATTATGATTATATCCTTCTATGGCTTCTATTTCCATTCTTAGAATTCTAGAGCATATAGAATGGAAGGTCGATACCCACATTTGATTAATATTAACATCTATATAATTAGAAATACGTTCCTTCATTTCACGAGCTGCCTTATTTGTAAATGTTACAGCTAAAATATTATAAGGAGGTATTCCACAGTCATTAACTAAATGAGCTATACGTAGTGTTAAAACTCTCGTTTTACCACTTCCAGCACCTGCCATAACCATTACAGGTCCTTCAGTTGTTAGTACTGCCTCACGCTGTGCATCATTTAATTTATCAATTAATTCCTTCATAAAATCACTTTCCCAAAATTATTTAGATATTGATTCAATGTAATCCTCATATGTTGTAATCTTATCAACAATCTTACCATCAGCTTCAAAGCTAATAATACGATTAGCTACTGTTTCAAGTAGCTCAGCATCGTGGCTTGAGAATAAAATATTACCCTTGAAATTAGTCATTCCTTCATTTAAAGCCGTAATGCTTTCCAAATCTAGGTGATTAGTAGGATCCTCAAACACTAATACATTTCCACCCTCAAGCATTAGCTTAGCAAACATACATCTAACTTTTTCTCCTCCTGATAGGACATTACACATCTTCATAGACTCCTCACCACTAAATAGCATACGTCCTAACCAACCACGAATAAATGTTTCAGTTTGATCTTGTGGTGAATATTGTCTTAACCAATCAATTAAAGAAATAGGCTTATTAAAATATTCCTTATTTTCTTGCATCAAGAATCCTCTTTGAGTAGTAACACCCCATTTAAAAGTACCAGTATAATCGGTATCACGACCCTCTAGGATATTAAAAAGAGTAGTTATAATCATAGTATTTTCAGCTAAAAAGGCAATCTTATCCTGTTTTCTTACAGTAAATGATAAATTCTCAAATAAACCAGGCTTACTTAAATTCTCAACAGTAAGAATATCATTTCCAACCTCACGATTAGGCTTAAATCCTATGAATGGATATCTTCTTGATGATGGCTCTATATCTGTTAAAACAATCTTTTCTAGTAATTTCTTACGACTAGTTGCTTGTCTAGCTTTACTCTTATTAGCACTAAATCTTGCAATAAATTCTTGTAGCTCCTTTGCCTTAGCCTCAGCCTTTTTATTTTGATCCTTTTGTTGTTTTAAAAGTAATTGACTTGATTCATACCAAAATTCATAGTTACCAACATATAGCTTAATTTGTCCATAGTCAACATCACATATATGAGTACATACATTATTTAAGAAGTGACGGTCATGAGATACTATTAATACGGTATTTTCAAAGTTTAATAGGAAATTTTCTAACCATCTAGTTGATTTATAATCAAGATTATTAGTAGGCTCATCTAATAATAAAATATCAGGATTACCAAATAATGCTTGGGAAAGTAATACCTTAATCTTTATTTTAGCGTCCAATTCACCCATTAAGGTATAATGAAATTCCTCATCTATTCCAAGACCATTAAGTAATGTAGCTGCATCGCTTTCAGCTTCCCATCCATTCATTTCCATGAACTCGCCTTCAAGCTCTCCAAGCTTAACTCCGTCTTCATCATTAAAATCAGGCTTATTATAGTAATATTCCTTGGCCTCCATTACCTCAACAAGTCTTTTATGACCTAATAGGACAGTTTGCATAACCGTTTTATCATTATATTCATTTTGATTTTGCTTCAAGATAGATAATCTTTCACCCTCATCGATTATAACCTCACCATTAGTAGATTCAATTTCACCTGAAAGAAGCTTTAAAAAAGTGGATTTACCAGCTCCATTGGCTCCAATTATTCCATAGCAATTTCCTTTTGAAAATTGAATATTTACCTTATCGAACAATTTCCTTGAACCATATTGTAATCCTAAATTAACAACTTTTAACATATTATATTACCTCCATCTTTTGCATCCTTATTATTATACAATAATAAGTATTAAATATCTAGTTTAATTACAGTAAAGATTTCTGTTTTACATAGTTTCATTTTTTCATTACTAAAAAAATATAAAATCTATGATTTTAGTTCATAGATTTTATTATATATTTTATTAAATTGTCTCCTCTTCATTTAATAATGCCTTAAAGAAATCTGGATTATACTTTTCCATAGATATTACTCGACCATTTTCGTTAATAAAACAATGCTCTGATTTACCTATAGCCCTTAATTCTAAAGTCTTATTATCAAAAACTTTGTATTCAAATGTTGCCTTAACCTTACTTATTGAAATAATTCTTACCTCAATATTAACTGTATCTCCATATTTTACAGACTTTTTATATTCACATGAAACATTAATTACTGGACTAGCTATTTTCTCTTCCTCTAATTTATTATAAGGATAACCAATGCACTCTAAAAAATAACATCTAGCCTCCTCAAAAAATCTTATATAGTTAGAATGGTGAACTACTCCCATTTGATCTGTTTCATAATAATTTATTTTTCTAACATAGTTTTTCATAAAACCCTCCTAAAATACTATATTTCATTTTAATAAAATAAAGATGTTTATATGGCAATCATATAAACATCTATAAATTATAATGTAAATGAAGATTTTAATCCACAGGTACGATTAAAGATTAAATCATCCTTAGTAGAATCCTTATCAGTAGTAAAATATCCATTTCTTACAAATTGATATTTATCCTCAGGCCTTGTATCCTTTAAATATTCCTCAACATATCCATTCATAACTACTAGGGAATTAGGATTTAATCTTTGCATAAAATCTAAATCTTTAGTTTCCTCGGTTTCTGGCAATATTAAAGAATCAAATAATCTAAATGTTGCTGGGATAGCTGTTGTAGCCTCAACAAAGTGAATATTACCATTAGGCTTACGCTCGTTAAATCCACTGCCACTCCTTGTTTTTTCATCATAGGTTGCATGAACGCATATAATGTTTCCATCTGCATCCTTCTCAACAGATGTAGCCTTAACAAAATAAGCATGCATTAAACGAACCTCAACATCTAACGCTAGTCTTTTCCATTTCTTATTTGGCTTTTCTTCTATAAAATCTTCTCTTTCAATATATAGATATTTAGAGAAGGCTATTTTATGGCTTCCCATTTCCTCTGCCTCTTGATTATTAGGGCAATCAAGATACTCAATTTTACCTTCTGGATAATTATCAATAACTAATTTTAGCGGATTAATAACCGCATTAGGTCTTGTTGTTTTAAGCTTTAAATCATCACGTAAAAATCCATCTAATACATCCCAAGATATTTCACTATTAATTCTAGATAATCCTGTAGATAAAATGAATTCCTTTATAGCCTCAGGAGTATATCCTCTTCTTCTTAATCCTACTAAGGTAGGCATACGAGGATCATCATATCCAGAAACCTTCTTTGAGTCAACTAAGGCTCTTAAATATCTTTTAGATAAAACGGTATTAGATATATTTAATCTACCAAATTCATATTGATGTGGCTTTTTAACTATATCACAATTATCAATAACCCAATCATATAATACTCTATGATTATCATATTCAAGTGAGCATAAAGAGTGAGTTACTCCCTCTTTCGCATCCTGTAATGGATGAGCAAAATCATACATAGGATATATACACCATTTAGTACCTTGTCTATGGTGAGTGGTATGAATAATACGATATAAAGCAGGATCTCTCATATTAATATTTGGGCTTGACATATCTATTTTAGCTCTTAATGTTTTTTCTCCATCCTTATATTTACCATTTTTCATTTCCTCAAATAGCTTTAGATTTTCTTCTACACTTCTATCTCTATAAGGACTATTTTTTCCTGGTTCAGTTAAGGTTCCACGATATTTACTCATTTCTTCTTGACTTAAATCATCAACATAAGCTAATCCTTTTTTTATTAAATTAACCGCAAGCTCATAATCCATATCAAAATAATCACTACCAAAGTATATATTTTTAGGAGTATATCCTAACCATTTAATATCATTAATAATAGCTTCTACAAACTCATTATCCTCTTTAGTAGGATTAGTATCATCAAATCTTAAATTAGTATATCCATTAAATGCCTTGGCTAATTCAAAATTTGTAACCATAGCTCTAGCATGACCTATATGTAAATAGGCATTAGGCTCAGGTGGAAAACGAGTAATAATTTCATCTACTACTCCATTATTTAAATCATCTTGCATTTGTGTTTTAATAAAGTTATTTATTTCCATAATTAATCACCATTTTTAGTATATCAAAAAAATATCTTATTTTAAATAATATTATAATTATAAACTCAATAAATCTAAGGATGCATCAGCATTTAAGGTCATATCGTGAACACTCTTAGTCTTAATGTATTGGTAATATCCAGCAACTGCAATCATTGCGGCATTATCTGTACAATACTTAATTGAAGGAATACATATTTCGAATCGATTATTATTCATTAGATTAAATCTTTCCTTAAGTCCCTTGTTAGCTGAAACTCCACCTGCAACAATTATTTGAGAAACCTTATATTCCTCTGCAGCTTTTAAGGTTTTATTAACTAAAACCTCTGTTACACTATCCTGAAAGCTTCTACATAGATTATTAACATTAATACTTTCTTTACGCTGATTAGCATTATGTACTAAATTAATAACATGACTCTTTAATCCTGAAAAACTGAAGTTATAATTATCATTACCTAAATATACTCTAGGTAAATTATATGTATCCTCTCCTAGAAAAGCTAGCTTATCAACCTTAGGTCCTCCAGGATATTCAAGTCCCATAACTCTTGCGACCTTATCATAGGATTCTCCTACCGCATCATCTAGGGTTTGTCCTATTATTTCAAATTGAAAGTGATTCTTCATATAAATTAATTCTGTATTTCCTCCACTTACAAGTAAAGCAATTAAAGGAAATTTCATTTCATGTTCAATTTGATTAGCATAAATATGTCCAGCTAAATGATTTACACCAATTATAGGCTTGCCATAAACAAGAGCGAAAGTTTTAGCTGCATTCACTCCAACAAGTAATGAACCAATAAGGCCAGGTCCATAGGTAACAGCTACTAAATCAATATCCTCACCCTTAACATTAGCCTTTTTAAGAGCCTCTTCAAATACCATACTTACATTATATACATGGTGTCTTGAGGCAACCTCAGGTACAACTCCACCAAAGCTTTTATGTATATCAATTTGACTTAAAATAATATTACTTAATACCTCTTTACCGTCTTTAACAACTGCGACTGATGTTTCATCACAGCTTGATTCAACTCCAAGGACCAACATATTATCATTCCTTTCTTAAAATAAGAACTAATGCATCTTCTCCATCATTATAATAATATTTTCTTTTATGTGAATACTCAAATCCATATTTCTCATATAAATCAATAGCATTTAAATTTGAAGGTCTAACCTCTAAGGATATTGTTAGGACCTTCAAAGAATTTAAGAATTCTATAGCATATTCTAGCATAGTGGTTCCTAGATGACATCTTCTAAATTCCTCTTTAACATAAAAATTTAGGATTTGGGCAATACTTCCGTCAACCCAAAGGCCAATATATGCCTTTATTATTCCATCTTCCTCTAAAACAAAATAATGATACATATCACTATTTATTCCATTTAAAATCATCCCTTCACCAAGAGAATCTCCAAATATTCTTTTTTCATCCTCAACAATTTGGCTAACATCTTCTGGCTTGACACATCTAATCATTTTCTTTATTCCTTTCTGCTTCGGTTTCTCTTAAATAATTAGGAACAAAACCATGAGGATTTAAAACCAAAGAAGCGTGATTTATAACCTTCAAGGCATCTACCTTCATATTATCCTCACTAACTAGCATAAAGCCTTCATACTCACTTAAAAATTCCTTTGTATTTCTAAGCTTTTCTTCACATAAAGCTTTATCATTACTATAGGCAACACTGAATGAATTACCACGTCTTGCGTCAATATATGACACAATATTACCATCGTATCCTGATGACATTAAATAAAGTGATGATACACCATAAAGCCCTACATTAGTATTTGTAGCAACCATTTTACCTACTGTAACTGCCATCCTTACTCCTGTATAGCTTCCAGGTCCTACCCCACAAATAATACTATCTAAATCTTTAATTTTAATATTTTGTTTATTTAAGATATCCTCTATTTGGGATAATATGTTTTTAGCATGATCATTTCTTCCTTCAATATATCTTTCATCAACAACCATATCATTATATACTAATGCAATATATAATGTCTTAGTTGATGAATCGACTAAGAGCTTATACATTTAAATCACCTACTAACTTATCATATTTACCTCTTCCATCAAGAGTAAATTCTCTTTTATTATCATCTATCCTTTTAATAGTAATCATTAAATAATCTACTGGTAAAACATCTACTGCTTGAAAAGGCCATTCACATACACAAATTGCCTCATTAGAGAAATATTCCTCCAAATCAAAATCATCACCTACACCATCTAATCTATATAAATCTAAATGATATAGCTTAATATTAGTACCATTATATTCCTTAACAATGGTGAAGGTTGGTGAATTAATAACCTTACTAACGCCTAAAGCCTTACCTATTCCCTTTGTGAAGGTTGTCTTACCTGCACCTAAATCTCCATCAAGTAATACTACATCTCCACCAACAAGCCTTTGGCCTATTAAATATCCTAATTTAATTGTATCCTCATAA
Organism: Anaeroplasmataceae bacterium; assembly: GCA_051874255.1. Lineage (GTDB taxonomy): Bacteria > Bacillota_I > Bacilli_A > Acholeplasmatales > Anaeroplasmataceae > UBA3206. Next base: position 9,780 of record JBJEFR010000119.1, on the reverse strand, counting down.
TTATTAGTATATATAGTCTTAGTCACTTTTTTCACCTCTATTATAGAATTATACCACAAATATTAATTATATTTTTCATTAATTATATGTTTCATAACCATTATATCCTAAACATTCCTTATATATAGGAGGATAATTTATACTAGTATATCCATAATACTCTATATTTTCTAATGAACCATAAAATATATTTTCAACTGTTGATGGAATTTCAAGTGTTTTATTATCACTATGTGAAATAATTGAAATAAAGGTTTTTTCATCCTTGGTTAATAAGAAATTATCTTTAATAACTAAATAAGGATTATCTCTATTAATACTTATATTTAAATCACTATGATTTACTTTATAATCTATAAATTTTACAGATGCTGGAATCATAAATATACTAATTTTCTCTAAAAAAGTCATATTAATATATTCTAAAGAAGAACCACTTTCAAAATAAACCTTTGTTGCATAAAAACTACTATCATCCCTTAAGCTTATCTTTTTTACACTATATGGTAAATATAAATTATCACAAGTAAAATTTAAATTAGTTATTTCACTTATTCCCTCTTCAAATATTACTTGAGCAAGAGCTGGCTCTATTACTAAGGAATCCTTTAATTTTACATTTGCACCAATAGTATAATACATCGGATTATATAATATTGCCGTTCTATAAAAGGAATGAACAAAATCAATAATTTCATCATATTTATTTCCCTTTTTTATAATAGCTCTAAAATCAGAGTAATAACAAGAATTATTACTATCAATTATAAATCCATTAACATTCCTTTTATATTCCGTAGATTCATAAATATCTATTACACTATCTGGTATAAAACAAAATGTTGCGATATCTAGCAATGCTTTTTCCACACTTATAACCTTTTTACCATTATAATACTTAGGAATGTTAATAATATCCCCATTTAATATATCCTTATTATTCCTATTTAAAGCAGCTCTATATCCATCTTCATATAAGGAAAAATTTATAATATTTTCATCATAATCAACTAGTGTTTCAACCTTTTTACCATAAATTATATCATATTTCCACAAATCTTCATTTGTAACCGATATAGTATAATTTTTATCTGCATACCATTTATAAAACTCATATTCATTCATATGAACAGAATAGAAATAATCTATTCCTCCTGTATTAATAATATCCGTTCTACTTGTCATCGTTGTTTGTGTATGAAGCTCGTCATGCGAATCATAATAATAAAAAACCGTATATATGTATGAAGGATTTTCATTTTCATATACTAAATCAAAGCTTGTTTTATCATCATCCCTCATTTTCCAATAGCTTTTTAAATTATAATTAATATCAATAGATGGTGCCTCTGGTATTTCATTTGATAGAAGGGTTTTATATAGCTCTCCATCTATATAGTATTTATAATAATCTTTTTTTGTTTTCACAATAATATCTAAATTAGATTCAATATTATTAAGTGAATGACTAAATTCTACTATCGTTTCACCAGGCATATCATATAAAAATTCAATACTTTGCCCATGATATACCATTTCAGTATATAAATAATTTTTTACAGATGCTTCTTCTTTAAAAAATCTAACCTGGTATTTAATATTTTCATTTTGAAAAATAGGATAGATATATAAATCATCATATACCTTGCTAAAATCAACACTCCATCCTATAAAAACATTACCATTTTTCTCTTCTAGCTTTGGTGGGCTAGCACTATTTCCATCTAATATATATTGTTTAGATAGAATATTTTTATCATAATCATAAAATATTACCTCATGAACACCTTTTTCATATATCGTATAAATATCTATATCACTAGTTATATTTGTATAATCCTTATCCCATTTTATAAATTTATAATCATTATATGATGATACCTTAGGTGGTGTTGCATCAGCCCCCTCCTTAACATATTCCTCTTTCAATAATATTTCATTATGATAAAATCTTACTCTATATGTTTTTTCTTTTATAAATTTAGCATAAACATCAACTATTTTTTCATTTGATTCCTCATATTCTTTTACACATTCCTCATCTAAATACCAATTATAAAAATAATAATCATCAGGGACCTCAATATCATATTCATATATCGATGAACCACAATATATAGTATTTTCATTTGAATGAAGTAAAAAAATCTTATTATTATCTAAAAATCCTTCATCATATAAAAATATATTAATTTTTTTACTAATGTCACCAAGATTAATAAATATATCTACATTACCAGGATTTTTTAATTTATTTAAATCATTTTTACTTACCATACTACTATCTAATAATACCCTTTTAACGGTATTATCCTCATATGTAACATCTAACCAAATTGATTTTAAATTAAAATCATCAACACTAGATGTTTGATTGGCAGCTGGTGATACAACTTCGAAATCAATAACCTCTTTTGTATTCTTTGTATTATCATTATTATTACAGCTACTTAAGATAAATAAAATGAAAACTAAAAACATCATAAACTTCTTCATTTTACTGATTCTCCTTTCTTGTAATAATAACTATACAAATACTATCACCCTTTATATATTCATATTCATAATAAATAAGATTGGATTCAAAGAATTCTAAATCATCTCTGTATGATTTACATAATAAAACATCATTATAGTAATAGTAAAATTGCATATATTTTACATCCGCAACCACTATTGAATCAGACATAATATTATTTATATTTCCTTCATATGATAATATTTCATATTGTGTTTGATTTAAAATCCAATTACTATCCTCTCCCATTAAAACATTATCAATATATAATAAATTAGAGAATTGATCATATATATATACATTATACGTATTAGAAACTATAGGATAACAATCTAAATCACTTTTAATATTTTCTAAATCCTCACTCCATTTAAGAAATGATTTATCATCCCAATTGAAATAACAATCATTTATACTACTTCCATCTCTTACAATACTATATTCAATTTGCTCCCCAGCAAAATTATAAAATCTAACAATATGTTCATTATTTAATAAGCTAATGGAGTATATATCCATGGAATTATATGCATGTAACTCCTTATGACTCCAACAAGTAAAATTCTCATTTAATGGAGTATAATATGGTATTTCCGATCCCGAAATTATATATTTAACTTTAGAAAGGATATTATTCTCAAAAAATCTAATTCTAACAGTTTCATAATCAACAAATAAAGGATATACCTTAGATATTCTAATATCTTCATTATCAGTTGTAGATATAGTTTTATTTTTATCATCAAACCATCCAAAAAAGTGATTCTTATTAATCTCAGGCATAATATCATTTATAGAGCTACATCCCATTACCATTAAATTGTCATCATAATAGTAATAATATATATAATTATTTACAAGATAATCTTCATCATATAAAAACAATTCAATTATTTTTTCATAACCCATATAATTAATACATAATTTTTGAACACCTAGCTTTTTTGAAACCTTATTAAGTAGCATACTCTCATCTAAAACCTTATAATCAATTGAGTTATTATCATAAGTTAGTTTTAATACCATTTTATCTAATCTAAAATCATCTATTTTTTGAATTTGACTATCATATTCACTTGATACAGTAATATTAATAACCTTATCGGCAGAAAAGGAACAGCTTACAAGAAATATACATAATATTAATAACAATAAAAGCTTTTTCATATCATAATCATCTCCCAGCTATCATTATCTCTATCATATAAATATAATTTTTCAACATTTAAAAAGAATGAAAAATAATGTGTTTCCCATTCCTCTAGACTTCCTTTAAAATACACTTCCTTTAGATTATTACATCCATAATATGCTTTTTCTATAATACGGGCAGTATTACATAAAGTAATACTGTTTAAAAATTGAAGCTCACGAAAAGCATACAAGCAAATTGTGTTAACATTATCTGGGATATTCACACTTTTAATAGTATCATTATTATAAAATGCATATTTATAAATATGATACTCCTCACCATCAATATCACTTGGCAGGTTTAGATGTGATTCATTTCCTATATAATCATATAAATATATTCCTTTAATTCCATCATCATAAAATATATAATCACCCTTATAAATAAATCCACTTTCTATATTCAATGATGTATAAACGTTACATCCAATACTAGGGTTCTTTATATCTACATAAGATAAATTATATACTTCTTTTATTTTAGAACATCCTTCAAAAACATCACTATCTATTTGAGTTACTACACTTGGAATGGTAATGCTTCTAAGCATTATACATCCGTAGAAGGTTTTACTCTTTAGTGCTGTAACATTTTCAGATAATCTAATAGTTCTTAGTTGACTACATCCATAGAAGGCTCCCGAACCAATTCGCTTTATTGTATCAGGAATCCATACATTCAATATTGATGTATTATCCTTAAATGCTTCCTTGGCAATACCAATAACATCTAGACCTAAATATTTTTCTGGAATAATTAAATTAGTAGTAGTTTTATTTTTTAATCCAATTATTTCATATGCATTATTACTAGAAATATAGTTAAATAAAAAATCATTATAGCTTTCATAATTACAATTTATACATATACCCTTATTGTCATATTCATGTTCTAAAGTAGATTCCCAATTAAATACATATTCTTTATCAGCAATATTTATCTTATATATTTCATATCCAGGATTACTACATGTTGCCTTACTAACTACCTCATACTCATAATCTTCTTCGTTTAATGGTGGTAAAAAAATAGTATCTAAACATTCATCACAACTCTCACATTTTTTTACAAGAGTTCCTTTTTTAACCTTTGTAGGCTCTTCTAAAAGTATCCATTCACTAGACGAATGTCCAGTGGCAATAACTTTATTTTTCTCAATTACAAGCCCGCAATAGCATTCATATATATCATATCCATCTGATTGACAGGTTACCTCTTTACTTTCCAATAGCTTATATTCGTGTTCATGGCTTTTCGTATCATTCTCACAATAACCACATACCATACATTCACGATATATTACATCAATGGTTCCATTCGTTTGTTCTTTTAATATACACCAATCACTAAAGCTATGAAATTCATATTCACTTTTTCCTTCTTTAGAATTATGCCAATGACTATTTTCATCATAGCTCCAGGTATTTGATACACTATTATTAGTACATGAGGATAGAAGGAATATTATTAAAATATTTAAAAATAATATTACTTTTTTCATATAATTACCAAAGGACAATATTTTTATCGTTATCATAATGCCAATAATTTCCAGAATTATTAGGCTTTGTTTCACTATAATAATATATATTCATATCCGTTAAGGTAGTATCTATATAATCCCATTCACTTACTGTTCCTTCATAATATAAACTTAAATTACTACAACCTATGAAGGCTTCACTATCGATACTTATTACATCTTTACCTATAATAATACTATTAATACCAATACAATTAGATAATGCTCCGGATAAAATATTACCACTCTTTATTACCACCGTCTTTAAAGACTTAGGAATATAATATGTTGTTTGTGATTTATTATTTAAATTAGTTTTATAAAAATATTGTATAGTTTCATATGAATCCTTACATTTTAAATCACCAAATAAAAATCCTAAAGGAAATTGATAATTATCATCCTTACTAGTATCTGGTCTATCTGTAAAATAAGGCAAAATAACAGTCTCTAAGCTTGTACATCCATAAAGAATTCCTGCTTCAATGCCTGTAACACTACTTGGGATTTCAATACTTTCAAGGCTACTACACTTATTAAAGGCTCTTGCCCCTACTTTTGTTACACTTGATGGTATTTCTATATTAGTAATAAAATCAAGTCCTAAAAATGCTCCTGAATTTATTTCATAATCAGCACCATTTATTTTATCAGGAAGCTTTAATTTTGTTTCATTTCCAAGATAATCAATTAAATAATATTTATCATCAACATAAATAAATTTATATCCATCCTCAGTTACAAATTGATCGCTTTGTTCGGTAATAGAAGAAAATAATACTCTAGCATAAAAAGCTGTACATCCTCCCATAGTTGATCCTATTTCCATTTCAATGCTTGATAAATTATATACCTCTACTAATTTATAGCAATGCTGAAATGAATATCTACCAATACTTTTAACTGCATCAGGAATTACAACACTTGTGATAGTTTCATAATGTCTGAAGGCTCCTTCAAAAATATTATAATCCATACCATTTATATCATATGGTAATACTAATTTAGTTTCATTCCCTTTATATCCTAACAAATGATATTCACCACTATCAAACATATATACATAACCATCATCTGTCATTTTAATCACACTTTCTTCTTCTAATGATGTATGGATTACCCTAGCATATTTACCAATTAATCCATAATCACTACTTCCTATTGTAATATCTAAAGATGATAAATTATATATCTCAACAAGCTTATAACAACCTGTGAATACTGCCGTACCTATATTTTTCATATTACTAAATATAGTAATACTTAATAAAGGCCAATACGGATTAAAAGCCTTATCCTTAATACTTGTTACAGGTAGGCCATTATAAGTATTAGGTATAACTATTCTATCATCAGTACATGTACCAAGTCCTACAACCTCATAGGTATTATCACTTAATAATTGATATTCTAATCCTATACTACATTGTATTTCCCCACATTTTTCACATACACCATTCTTATATACATGTTCTAATGTATCAATTTCCTCATCATATGAATATCCACATAAGCATGTATATGTCTTCTTACCCTTTTCACTGCAGGATGCTTCCTTAGTTAGAACTTCATTAAAGCTATGCTTTGTAATATCAATTTTATCACCACATGCACAGCTATGATAATGATTTTCACTATCATAATCCCATGAATCACTATAACTATGATTATGATTAACATCATCACATCCAGCTAATACAAATAAAACAAACATAAATATTAAAATAATTAATTTCCTATTTTTCATATAATCAACTCCAATCCATACTCTAATTATAGCATTTTAAAAACCATAGAAAAAGAGAGCATCAAAAGATACTCTCTTAAAATCTATAATATTCCTTATATTATTACCATATAGTTACTACACCATCTACATAGTGCCAGTAGTTACCAGTTTCAGTAGGTTCAGACTCACTATAGTAATATATAGTAGCATTAGTTAATGGTGAATTATTATCACCAATACTTATGTTAGACCAATCAGATGAAGTACCAGTGTGGTATACAGTAGTTAAATTAGTACAGTTATAGAAGGCTGATGAGCCGATGCTTGTTAATTGACTTCCTTCTGCAAATGTTACACTTGTTAAACTACTACATCCATAGAAGGCACAATTATCAATGATTGTTACACTACTTGGGATTATTACACTTGTTAAATTACTACAATTATAGAAGGCATATTTTCCAATACTTGTTACTTCTTCTCCTATTACTATTTCTTCTATATTACTACAATTATAAAATGCTCCATATAAGATATTTCCTCCTAATACCGTTACACTCTTTAATGTTTTAGGTATGTAATATATAATATATGCGTAACTATAATTCGATCTATATTGCTTTGTTGCAACTCCTCCTGTATAACTACTTGTTCCAAAAATATATCCAAATAAATATTGATATGTATCACTTGATGTTACTCCTGCCTTCGCTCCTACAAATGGGATTGTGATACTTTCTAGACTGCTACATCCTGAGAAGGCTGAGCCTCCAATGCTTGTTACACTATTTGGAATTTCTATATTTGTTAATTTACTACATCCATAGAAGGCAGAGTCGCCGATGCTTGTTACACTACTTGGGATTTCTAGACTTGTTAGACTACTACACCACGAGAAGGCCCGCTCTCCGATGCTTGTAACACTAGGGATATCTATACTTGTTAGACTACTACACCACGAGAAGGCCCGCTCTCCGATGCTTGTAACACTAGGGATATCTATACTTGTCAAACTACTACATCCAGAGAAGGCATAATCTCCAATGCTTGTTATTCCTTCTCCTAATACTATTTCTTCTATATTAGTACAATTATAGAATGCTCCATATGGTATATATCCTCCTAATACTGTTACACTCTTTAATGTTTTAGGTATGTAATATGTATTATATGTTGTACTGCTTGTACTTGAACCATAATAATATTGTATTGTTGCTACTCCGCCTGTATAACTATCTTCACCAAAGATATATCCTAATGGATATTGATATGTATCACTAGATGTTACTCCTACTTTTGATCCCACAAATGGAATTGTTATACTTTCTAAACTACTACATTCAGAAAAGGCGGCATATCCTATGCTTGTTAGTTGACTTTCTTCTGAAAATATTAATTTTGTTAAACTGCTGCATCCGTAGAAGGTATATGAACCTATACTTGTTACTCCCGCTGGGATTGTGATACTTTCTAGACTACTACATCCAGAGAATGCATATGATCCTATGCTTGTTACACTACTTGAGATTGTGATACTTGTTAATTTGCTACAATTATAGAAAGCAGAATCGCATATTATGTTTGTATTTTCATTTATCTCACAACTTGTTATAGCGGTTGATTTTGCTTTTACTAATACCATATATGGATTAGTTTCATTTCCTAAATAATATGCATTATCATATTCATTATATGTTAAGCTAGTACATCCTTCGAAAGCAAATGAACCAATGCTTGTGACACTATTTGGGATTGTTATTGAAGTAACATTTTTAAATCCATAGAATTGATAATCACCTATACTTGTTATTGTATTTGGTATTTCTATTTTTGTTACTACTTTATATGTATTTACTGTTTCATCTAATATATAGAAATCATATGCATTAAACGTTGACATTGGATTTGAATATGAATTACTAAATTCTATTTTACACCATTCTTCTATTGTTCCATTATAATATATTCTTATTACAAGACTACTATGTCTAACGAAGGCATAAGCACCTATACTAGTTACACTACTTGGTATTGTTATTGAGGAAACTTCATTAAATCCATAGAATTGATAATCGCCTATACTTGTTATTGTATTTGGTATTTCTATTTTTTTTACTACTTTATATGTATTTAATGTTTCATCTAACATATAGAAATTATCTGCATAATACATTGGATTTGAAAATTCATTACTAAATGATATATTACACCAATCTTCTATTGTTCCACTATAATATACAGTTGTTAAACTATTACATCCATAAAAAGCATCATCATACAATATCCTTGTATTTTCATTTATCTCATAACTTGTTATATCCGTTGATTTTGCTTTTACTAATACCATATATGGATTTGTTTCATTTCCTAAATAATATGCATTATCATCTTCATTATATATTAAGCTACTACATCCATAGAAGGCAGATAAGCCAACGCTTTCTAAACTACTTGGCATTGCTATGCTTTCTAGACTATAGCATTCTGCGAAAGCTAATACTCCAATGCTTGTTAAATCAGTAGGCAATACTATTTCTTTTATATTACTACAATTAACAAATGATCCATATAATATATTTCCTCCTAATACTGTTACACTCTTTAATGTTGATGGTATGTAATATTTACTATATGTTCTACTACTTGTACTTCGTCCATAATAATATTGTGTTGTTACCTCTCCTCCTGTATAACTATTTTCACCAAAGATATATCCTAATGGATATTGATATATATCACTTGATGTTACTCCTGCTTTTGCTCCTACAAATGGAATTGTTATGCTTTCTAAACTACTACATCCTGAGAATGCAGCA
>JBJEFR010000118.1:0-18168 GCA_051874255.1 Anaeroplasmataceae bacterium | reverse complement strand
ACATCCTAAAGTTTATAGCTCGATTTATCATCTACATCTTAAACTTTATTGAACCCATACCACAATGATACTCTCTAAAATAACATATTACATTATTACCATATAGTTATTATACCATCTACATAATGCCAATAATTACCACTATCTGTTGGTTCTATTTCACTATAGTAATATATATTTATATTATTCAATTGTGAATTATAATCATCAATACTTATATTATACCAGTCATATGATGAACCAGTATAATATATAGCATTCAGACTATTACATGCATAGAATGCTCCAAATCCAATACTTGTTACACTTTTTGGAATTAGAATATTTTCAAGGCTACTGCAATTCTGGAAAAACCAATCATCAATGCTTGTAATTTTACTTGGAATTTTAATACTTATAAGATTAATACAGCCTGCAAATGTTCCATATTCAATAATCTCTACACTATCTTTTAGAATAATATTTTCTAAACTAACACAATTCATAAAAGCACTTGATTTAATAGTTTTTATACTAGATGGAATATCTATACTTATAAGCCCTGATTCTGAAAAGGCATATTCACCTAAAGTATTTACACTTTCTGGTATTTGTATACTTGAAAGACTACTACAAAGCTGGAATAAACCTTCATTTATTATATTAATATTACCTGAAATATCAATACTTGATAGTTTAGTACAATTAAAGAAAGCAAAAGAACTAATATTTGTAACACTTGTAGGAATATCTATATTAATAATATTGGTACTAGCAAACGCATATGTTCCTATATTAGTTATAGAATCAGGAAGGATAATATTAGTAAGCTTACTATGATTGAAAAATCCATAATCGGCAATACTTGTTACTAATTTACCATTATAATATTTAGGAATTGTTATAGTCTCGTCATAGCAGCTTCCTGCTGATACCTCATAGGTATTATCAACAAGCTCATAAAAGCTTAATAAATTTGGCTGATTTGATATCTTTTTTTCTATAATATTACCATCATAGTCATAACACCAATAATTATTATTATCCTTTGGTTCATCCTCATTATAGTAATATATAATTATTTTTTCTAATACTTCATCTTCTATATTAACATTAGTCCAATCATCTATATTAGAACAATAATATATTTTTTTTAGATTTGAAAAATTAAAAGCATTGCTTTTGATTTCTTTAACACTTTCTGGAATTACTATTGATGAAAATAGATACTCCCAGAAAAATGCATAATCATTAATAATATAACTATTACCATTAATATTTTCTGGTAATACTAATTCTGTATTTGTTCCTTCATATCCTACTAAATAATAATCAGTATTATCATATATAAATATATAATCATCTTTTCTTATTATATTACTTTCTTCTTCTAATGATGTATGGATTACTTTAGCATAACATCCTATATATCCATTATCATTAGAACCTATAGTTATATCTAATGATGATAAATTATATATTTCTACTAATTTATTACAATCTAAAAAGGCACAATCACCTATGTTTTTTAAGTATTTTGGTAGCACAATTGAATATATATTAAATCCAGAAAATCCATAATCTAGAATACTTGTCACCGGTTTACCATTAAACATATTAGGAATAACTATTTCAGTGTCACAACAGCTACCCATTGAAACCTCATATGTATCATCACTTAATAAGTTAAAAGATAATCCATTATTATTCTCTTCACTACTATCTTCATCTTCAATGTTCTCTTTATCTCCACAATAGATGCATACTCCATTTTCATACTTATGACTTTTTAATGCAATATCTACTTGGTATGAATAACCACAAATACATGCATATAATCTTTTACCTATTTCTTTACACGTTGAATCCTTAATTATAGATGCTTTCAAATCATGGGCTTCTTGATAAGCAGCACCACAAGAACATTCACAAAAGTGATCAACGGAACCATATCCAGTGATACTAAAGCTGTGAATATGATCTGATTCATCCTCAGTAAAAATAACTACGTTTTCATATCCACATTCACTACATACCTGCATCTTTGCTCCTTTTTCATCCTTATAAGGCTCTTTTATAATAATCCAGCTCCCATAAGTATGGTCTAGAGCTTCACTTTTTTCTCCACAGCCACATTCATGCCAGTGGCTAGTACTATTGCTTTTCCATAATGATGAATAACTATGGGTATGGCCAGGTATAGGATTTTTTTCACATGATACAAGTAAAATAGTCATAATTATAGAAATAAATATCAACAATTTCTTACCTTTCTTCATTATGACTCCCTCCATCTTTAACATTCTATATATTATTATACTATAAATTAATATGAATAAATAAAAATACCCACTCCATATCATAATAGGAATAGGTATTTTATTATATTTAATTATTCTTCATAAAATGTAGTGCCGTCATCCTCGGTTATCCAAAATCTACCTGTATCATCTTTATATCTATCTTTTCCATTATAGTAGTCATAATAAGTTAAAGTTCTTGTTCCATATTCTGTATATACCTCATATACTTTATTTGAATTATATGAGTATGATGAATTTCTAACACCAAGTGATGAAATAATACTAATAAAGAAGGAAATAATTAGTAATATTGCAACTGCAACCATTATTTCAGCTAGTAATGGACATAATAATACAAATAGGATAAATACAACAATTGGATATAGATTTGGTTTATTTTGTTTTATTCTTAAAAATCCTTTTGCGGAATTAATTATAAATAATAATATATCAACAATGACAACCTTCAAGACTTCGCCTATTCCTCTAGAATTCTTCAATGCTTCATCACTATTAGATTTTTTAGATGCCAATGCTTCTTCTTTAAATCTAACTAGCTTTAAACAATAACATATTACAATTCCAATTTCTGAAAAAATCGAAGATAACAATATTATTATATAATTACTAATTTTTTGTGTCATACCACTATCATAATCAGATGATAAAGGTATTTTGTATTTAGATACAAATACAAATAACAAAATATCTAGACATAACATTAATCCAATTCCACTTATAGATAATATGATTGAATATTTTTTCTTAATTCTAAATGGACTAACTAATCCTAAATATAACAAATATGTTGGAAGAATGGCAAAAATCCATAAACAAGATACCTTGTTCATAACCTTATTATCATAAAATACACCATTTCCAGTTGTAATACCTATAATAGCTAAAATTAAAAATAATAAATACAACCCTGACATTATAATAAAGCTAATTATTTGAGTCTTATCAAGCTTTTTCTTTTCTGTAATAGTTGCTTGATTAGCATTATTACTTTCTTCATTATTTACTTGTGAACCCATATTATCATTCGATAATAAATCTGTCTCCTCTACAATCATTCCTTCTGATTCATGATTAGATTCTACAGCTCCTTCATAGCCTTCATTTATAGCTTGATTTAATAAAATCTTAGCTTTTTCTTCATCAGCTTCTATGCCTATACCACATTCATAACAAATACCCAAATTATATATTGAAGGTGCATATTTTAAATTAGCTGCTTTTTCAAATAACTTTACTGCTTTTTCAGGATTATAATGCTCACTATTTTCATTTACATATATTAGTCCTAGACTATGTATAGCTTCTACATCTCCTTGTTCCGAAGCTTTTTCATACCAATATATAGCTTTTTGAAAAACTTGAAATTGCTTTTCATACAATAAACCTAACTTATATTGAGCATAAACATATCCTTGATCTGCTGATTTCTCATACCAATATTTAGCTTTTTGATAATCATGTTCTATTTCTTCACCATTCTCATATATTACTCCTAAATTATACTGACTTTCTTTAATACCTGCTTCAGCCATTTCTTCATATAAAGATATCGCCTTAGTAATATTTTTTTTAACACCTATTCCTTGAGAATAATACAAAGCCAAATCTAATTTTGCTCCTATGTTATTTGAGGCTGCTTCTTTCGTCCAATAGAAAGCATTATTAAAATCTTGAATAACAATCTTACCTTCATAATATATATGAGCAAGCTCAAGTTGTGCATCGACATCACCATTTTTAGCTAATGATATAATATATTCTAATTTTTCATTTTTATAATGTTTTTTTATAACCTTTATACTCTTAACTGCACCTATTATTCCTAAAATATTAAAAATAAATAATGCAATAAAGAATATCATTTTCCATATATTATTATATGGTCCAAATATTGAAATAATAAAAATAATCAATAGATTAGATATTAAAAAAACTATGTTACCATACTGCTTTTTTCTTCCAATAACACCAAATACTATTGAAATGATTTCAATTATCCATAATAATAAATATAAATTACCTCTAATATTCATATCAGTAATATATACGAAAAAAATAAGTATACAGTTAATAACCATTTGAGTAATTATTAATTTAAATCCACTCTTTTTTTTCTTTTTATTTTGATTTAATATATCCAATTTAATTTTTGCAGCTTCATGTCCATTTTTTGCTGCTTTTTCAAACCAATACCTTGCCTTTTCATAGTCTTTGAATTTTTCAAAATATAATAACCCTAAATCATATTGTGCATTGACATCACCCTTTTGGGCATCTTCTAAATAAGCATTTTCATTTATATTCTTCATATCATCTACCTCTTTCCTTCTTTTTATTAATTAAATCTTGCTATTTCCATTATACATAATCAATTTTTCCCCAAAATTAAAATGTAAAAATTATAGTTTCCTTTGTAAAAAAAACATTTTATTAATGATATTTTTTAATTAATTTTATTTTCTAACCCATTTTTACATACAAGAACTATATATTAATTACAAATGTAAAAAAAATGTTATTATTTGTAATTAATTGACACGTATTATACCATTTTTCTTTGTATAATATTTATATATTAGATTTAAATATGGTAAAATTTATTTAGGTCATATTAATATACTGTTAAGGGAGTAAAAGTAATATGGACGTTATTATTTTAGATGACAATGAAAATAACTTAGAACAACTATCAAATAAAATAAGTAATTTATATCCTGATTTTTCATTAATTACAACTAAAGACTATAATTTCGTTTTGTCATATGTAAAGCATAAACAAATTGTAATTGTATTTTTAGATATTTTTATGCCAAAAAAATCAGGAATAGAGCTTTCAAAGGAAATATATGCACTTAATAAAAATATTCCTATTGTATTATTTAGTGGATATCCAAGAGAAACTTTTGATGTTTATGAGGGAAAGCATTGTTATTTTTTAGAAAAACCATTTTCAGATGAAAAGCTTAAAAAAGCACTTAATATTGCTTTAGAGCACTTAAAGGGAGCCTACTTTACCTACACTTTTGCAAAAATGATTTTTAGAGTACCTATAAATACTATATGTTATTTTGAATCAAACGCAAGATTAATTCAAATACATACCCAATATGATACTCAAGCATTTTACGGAAAGCTAGATGAAATAGAGGCTGAGTTATCTATGCAGTTTTTACGTGTTAATAAAAGCTTTTTAGTAAATAAAGACCGAATAGTTAAAACTTCTAATACAGTAATAACGATCAAATTAAATGCGGGGCAAAATATAGATATTAATATTTCCAAAAAATATGAAAAGAATGTGTTAGACTATGTACCTTCTATTAAATCTAATTAATCTAATAGTTTTTAGTATAATAAGCTATATTACCTTATCTACTAAGAAAAAATTCCAATTATATACTATTGGAATTTTTGTGCTTGCGATTGTGGTAAATATAGCTTTTTCTTATGTAAATATTAAAATACCTATAACAGGATTAATATATAATATAAGTAATTCTATATCCTTAATACTATTTATATTATTATTAATTCCTATATTAAATAATAAATTAGAAGGCTTATTTGCCATACTTCCCTTCTTTATTGATTTAATAACAAAGGTATTAATGTCTTTATTATTTAATATATCCTTTATAGAATTAAATGATGGAAATTATCATTATTTCTCATCATATCTTATACTATTTCAATTCTTCTTATATTCTATAATATTTATCCTATATTATTATTTTAAGTATAAGATATCTATAATTGAATACAAAATAAATATGTATATATTAATACTATTAATTATAATTGAGCTAATAGGATTTTTCATAATTAACTATTTTTTAGTTAGCTTTGTTTTTAGAAATAATAATAATTACTATATTGTAGTAATATTCAATATATTTCTTCTTATATTATTTATATTAACAATTATATTTTCATATATATTAAAAAACCATATTCAAAAGAAATATGAACAATTAAACCAAGCAAATGAAGAATTATTATTAAATGAATTCAACTCTGTCTATATATCATCACAAGAGGAATTATTTAAATTAAAGCATGATATTTCTAATATAATTTCTTCTATTAATGATTCAGAAGTTAAAGAGGAATTATCAAATAAAATAAATACTATACCAAAATTTTACTATACTAGAAATAAATTAATAAATGCTATATTAACTAATAAAATTAATTATGCTAAAAATAATGGCATTAATGTAGATATATTAATAAATATAGAAAATGATTTAAGTATAAGTAAAACCGATATTATCTCTTTATTATGTAATTTATTAGATAATAGTATTGAAGCTAATCAAAATGAAATAAATAAATGGATAAAATTGCAGATTGCTGAGGAGAATGGACACTTAACAATATTAATTCAAAACCCTATACCTAAAAATAAAATTATAAAGGATAATCCTAATTACCATGGATTTGGCAAAAAAATAATAACATCTATTGTTAAAAAATATCATGGATACTATCAAATAGATAATATTAATAATATATATCAGGTGTTTATAAAAATATAAATATTAATATTAATAAATAAAGGCATTCAATTTTGAATGCCTTTATTTATTATACTTATTTACAATAGCTTCTTTAAAATTATCTATATCTTTATCAGTATAATTACAAGATATAATCTCTAACCTTACATAAGATTTACTCTCACTTTTTCCTTCAATATTATGATATTCCTCTGGAAAATTAGGATAATTATTTGATATTGTATTTACATAATTACTAGAAGTTTCATATAAACAATAATCTGCTAAAAAGGTATTATCTAATAATGAATTATAATCAATATAAACCTTATATGATTCACAATAATCATCTTTATTTTCTGGTAAATAATCAGCATCATCCAAACTAGCATATATTTTTTGTTCAATGATTAAATATTTATCAGTTAGTGAAAACTTAAAATCATATAAATCTTTTCTTTCTAAATAATTTAATCGTTCATAGGAATCAATACCATGTCTAATACAACTAATGAACCCAATACCAAACATTATAATATTTGAATATTTACTACTTAATTCATCAAAAACACTAGCTTCCTCTTGATTTGTCATTCCATAAGCATAATCAAAGCTTTTACCTGAACACTCTCCATTATAATTTTTATAATAAGTATTAGAATAAATAAATTGTTCAATATCTGAATACTCAGGTATATAGTATTCACTTGATGAATCTATTGGTGTTGATTCTCTATAATAATCGATTTTATATTCATCAAGATCATTAGTACCATCAGATTCATTAACACTTAAGTATGAATCATAACATGAATATGCTAGCAATTTTCCAGGATTAGTTGACCTAGTCATGTAATCTGTATAATCAACGAATTCTTCTTTTTCTTTTGTTTGTATTTTACCAGTAAATAGTCCTATATCTTGCCCAAAATAAGCATTAGTGTATTTAGTTTCTCTTGATGAATATTCATTTTTCTTTAATCCACCGCTTGTTCTCATATGGACTTTGTAATCTTTTAGCTTATACCATACTTCAATAGGATCATCATCTTCTTTTATTTCAATATTAGAAGAATCTGTTTTAATTGTAATACTTGATATTTTTTCCCCCTCATCAATTTCCACTTCTGTTTTAGGTGGTGTTATATCACCACTTTCATTATCATTGTTATTAGCACATGAAGTTAATCCAATTACAAACAATGAAGATATAGATAATAAAATTAATCTTTTTTTCATAATAACCATCTCCTTATATATAATTATATAAGGATTTTTTTTGTATACTTTTTTTATTATTACATATAATTAATATATTTTTACATAGCTTTTCAATTACTTTGCCATAAATGATGAATACTACAATACTCATATACATTTTCTATATATTCATTATCCAATTTAAAAAAAGCCTTTGGTTCTTCATATGGTTTTAGATATTTTATATAAAAGCCATTATTAGTTTTTATAGCTATCCATTTAATATAATGCTCTGGTATCATGGGATGTTTTATATAGCTAACCTCTATTAATACCTTATCATCATGTAATTTAATTACTGGCATATGTGCATCATAATCACCACTAATATTAGGGATAATTACCTTCATATCATATACACAGCTAATATCCTCATCCATAATATGTAATACATCATTACATATTCCGTAATTATAAAATTTCATTATATCACCTATAAATTATATGATATATATCATAAATTAATCATATTTTATTAAATAATCTCTACACCCTAAATATATAGCTTTAGCTAATAACTTTTGATAATCATTATTTAATAAATTATTTCTTTCTATATCATTACTTAAAAATCCACACTCAACGAGTACTCCTGGTATTATAGTGTTATCAAGTAAATAAATACCCTCTAAAGCCTTTTCACGTCTAGTAGTATTATTTAATATATCCTTTATACTATTTTGAATATTTTTAGCTATTAATCTATTAATACTATTCTTATTATTATAAAATACCTGGGCTCCACTATATTTAGAATCACTATATTTATTCATATGAATACTTAAATATAATAAAGAATTACTATTATTTATTAGCTCTACTCTTTTATTTAAATCACTTCTTTTACGGTTATTATCATCACTTGAAAGATCATAATCACCATCTCTTGTAAGTAATATCTGATATCCATTTGATTCAAATATATCTTTAAGTAAAAACGATATACTTAAATTAATATCCTTTTCAATAACCTCTCCAACTACTGATCCACCATCAACCCCTCCATGTCCAGGATCAATATAAATATACTTAGCATCCAAAGAGTTTACATCATCGGTAATAAAAAAACAAAGCGATAAGCTTATAATATAAAATAATATATATATTTTTCTCATATAAAAAAATATGCAGAAAGTCTCCTCCATATTCTTTTTTATAATTCAAAAAAATAATCTATATAAAGTTATTTTTTCTATAAATCCATTTTTTCAAAAACTCCATTTAAGTCTTATTATAATTAAAAACACGGAAAACTACTATTAAATATGAGCCAAAAATACGGAAAACTACAAGGATTTTTAGGCCGAAAATACGGAAAACTACAAGATATAGATTTAAAATATGTTTTTTAAGATTAAATTAAAAGAGAATTCCTTTTTATAATTCAGAAAATAACCTATATAAAGCTGTTTTCTTTTCTGTAATTGTAGCATCTATATGATAATGTCCAAAATACCAATGCTTATAATCTATATTCTCTTCAAAGTAATCCAATATCATATTGTCAGTAAATGCTTCACATTTATTACCATTATAATATAGCTTAGGATTATTTAAGGTATAGGTATCGCATGAATGGGTTATTATATAATCTACTTTATTATTATATTTTATAAGATTTTCTTTAGCTTCTAAAATTTCCTCTTCACTAGGGATTTCTTCTTTCCACCAAGAAATATGTTCAATTCTTCTATATTTATCTATTGAGGTTCCACCACCTAATGTAAAGATAGTTTTTCCATCTATATTATATATTTGGCCTCTCATTAAATGTATTATATTATTCTTTATAATATGAACCTTACCACCATTCCATATTGTTACTGGATAAGAATTAAGTAAGTCAAAATTCTCATGATTACCATCTACAAATAATACATTAAACGGAAGCTTTGTATAATATGATAAATCATTTTCCAAGGTATTTTTGTTCCATACTCCGCCAAAATCACCTGCAATAATTAAATAATCATTTTTACCTAATATACTCTTTTTATTTAAATTATGTATTTTCTCATAGTCTATTGTACCATGAGTATCCCCTGTAACAAGTATCATTTATTAACACCTCATTATAATATTATCTAATTTCTTCAAAAAGTCATATATTATATACACATTTAAAAAAGACCCCTAAGTACTACTAGATTTCGCTCTAGTCCAACTTTAGGGGTATATTACAATATGATTTAACTCTTACTTAATATTTTAATTATTAAATGCTTTTATCATAGCCTCTGCACTACTATAGTTAGTTGCTAGAGGAATATTTTGAACATCACATAGTCTTAATAATGCTGATACATCAGGCTCATGAGGCTGTGCAGTAAGAGGATCTCTTAAGAATAATACTAAATCTAGCTTACCCTCAGCTACCATAGCTCCTATTTGTTGGTCACCACCAAGAGGACCTGATTTCATTCTTGTTATATTAAGACCAGTTTCTCCCATTATTAAGGTCCCTGTTGTACCTGTTGCATATAACTCATGATGCTCAAAAAAATCCTTATAAGTTATCGCAAGATTTATCATATCATTTTTCTTTTTATCATGTGCAATAAGTGCAATTTTCATATACATCATCTCCTATATATAGGATATTACAAATTGATTAAAATTTAAATTGAAAACGAAAACAATCTTATGAAAACTTTTTCATTATTTTATTAATTTTCTAATATTATTAAATAAATCTTTATTTTCATCAATTAAATTAGCTGAACCTATAACGCATATATTATTAGTCTTTAATGAATTATTAAAATCATCTCCATATGATTTTAATTCCTCTATACTAGCTTCTATTATCTCTTTTCTTATTTTGCTTCTAAATTCGTAATCAAAGCCAGTTATTTTTTCTAAAAACGCATTGTCTCCCATTGTTGAAACATGCATAGAGTCATCAAGAGCTCCAATAGCTCCTATTTTAAATTTTAGCAAATCCTCATCTGTAATATTCATATCATTAATATAATTACCAAGATTATTATATATATCATAAGTTCTTTTTATATTAGGGTCTCTATAGCTTGTTAGGCATAGTATACCATCTGCTGTAACGCTTATCATAGCTCCATATGCTCCACCCTTAACTCTAATATTAGTCCATAAATAATCTAAGCTCAAAGCATTTTTTAGCACTAATAATACACCACTATATTCCTTAGTAAATCTAGTAGCTTTAGCTACATAATTTACATTAAATTGCGTTTTAAATCCTTCGTTTAATACTTCTAGCTTTCTATTTAGTGGTTTATTTATTTCTTCTAATCCTAATTTATTATATATATTATTTACATTAGAAATAATTTTATCATAAAGCTTTTTATCGCTAGTCAAGGAAACCATAAATCTATTTTTATTTTTAATTTTATTATATGTATTTTCTAAATTATCAATAATCTTTTTATAACTAGCATCAAAATTATTTACTACATCACGTATAAAATCAACAAAACCTATTCCACCAGTTATATCTCTAATATAATCTACCTCATTAATATATGATTTAGCTCTTTGTAATGATATTTGATGACCTATTCCAGCAATACTATTTTCAATTATACTCTTTCGTTGAAGCAATAATTCCTGCAATTTCTTTTTATCACTAAACAAAGTGTTGAATAATACATCACTAACAAGATTCATTGCGTTATCTATTTTATCATCAAGCATACTAGCCTTAATTTCAAATAGGACCTTATTATTACCATCAATATCCTTAAATACTCTAACAAAAGACATAACTCCACCAGTATTAAGCTTTATATCCTTATCAATGTCTATATATCCTCTATTTTTTGTACTTAATTTTATTAATAATGTTGATAATAATTTGGCATACTTTAAGTCATTATCACTAAATTCAGATATATCAAATACAAGATCTAAATATCCAATATTATTAGTAAAATATTGGCTATAGTATATATTATATCCATTATTAACTACATCACATTTGTATTTCATAGGATTAGGATTTAAATCCTCTATACTAAGCTTAGGAAGCTTAGCTATATCCTCTCTAGATGATGGAGTTTCTTGATAAATTTCTAAATTCTTAGTAGATTCTACTAGCTTTAATATTTCCTCTTCACTTAAATTATCCTTATATTCCTTAAGCTTCAATCTAAGCTTTTCATCTTCTTCACTCTTATAAGTTTTAGAAGGAGATAATACTACTATACTTTTATGAGTATTATTTATAATACATTCGTTTATTAAATCATAAAAATAATTAGTATCTAATTCACTTCTTAGCTCCTTGAAATAATCAAGTACACATAATTTATGATAAGGCATATTATCATCATATAGCCATCCATCTAGCATATTCATTTGATATAGTAATCCTTTAGGACCATCAAATTTAGCCTCTCTAACCTTAAATTCTCTATAATTTAAGGAAGCTAGTATTCTTTCCTTATCAAGTTTAACATTTTTTAAGCTATTTTCTAATACCTCTTTAAATTTATCTAAATATTTTATATCACTTTTCATAAGTGAAATACTTAAGAATGGTTGATAGATACCACTCTCATAGGTAACATCAATATCCTCGCATATATTTAAGTCTAAAATAGCTTCCTTAATAGGTGCCCCCTCTGCGCTAAATAGCACCTCAGATAATACTTCTAGGGCTATACATTTTTTAATATCTAGAGTATTACTAATACTAACATTATATGATAAATAATACTTATTATCTAAGCTTTCATCCTCTCCTATTGGATAAAAATGTTCCTCATAGGTAGCCTCCTTAAATGGAGGCTCTAGAGCTATTTTAGTATCAAATGAATTATAATCATAATTATTTAAATAATTATCCTCAATAAATTTCATTCTTTCTTCCATATCACAATCTCCATATATAAAAATATAGGAATTACTTGGGTGATAATACTCACTATGAAATTTTTTAAATTCCTCATATGAAAGATTAGGAATATATTTAGGATCTCCTCCTGATTCAAAACCATAGGCTGTGTGAGGATATAGTGAATGCATAATACATCTTCCAAGCACCTGTTCAGGATCAGAGAACGCCCCCTTCATTTCATTATAAACAACACCATTTAAAGTAATCGGATCATCCTTACTTTCTAAATGATAATGCCAACCCTCTTGTTTAAATATTTCTTCGTACTTATAAATATTAGGATAAAATACTGCATCTAGATAAACACTCATTAAATTATTAAAATCCTTATCATTCATACTAGCCACAGGATACATTGTTTTATCTGGAAATGTAAATGCATTTAGGAAGGTATTTAATGAGCCCTTTAGTAATTCTACAAAGGGATCCTTAACTGGATATTTTTTACTTCCGCATAAAACAGAATGTTCTAAGATATGAGTAAGTCCTGTATCATTAATTGGTGGCGTTCTAAAAGCTATTGAAAATACTTTATTAGGATCATCATTTTCAATAGTACATAATCTAGCCTTTGTCTTATCATGCCTATAAATAGTAACATTACTATTAATTTCTTCTATAAATTTTTTTGTCTCTTTAGTAAACATAATTTTATCTCCTTAATACTATTATTACTCTATTTCATGATATTAAAATAAAATAAATCAAATAAAAAAACAATAAGACATATACTAATCATAATAATATAAAAAATCATAACACCTTTTCTTTGATCATTATGAGCTACTAATACTCCCATTAGTAAATATATAGCTAAAGCAAGTGGAACTATGACTCCCATTATAGCAAAGCTTATAATTCCCATTACAGCTAAGAGCATTGCTACTAAAGCTACAACTATGGATATAATCGTAATGGTTATGTTTACAATTTTATGAATTTTTGCTCTAATTCTTACTGCATTTTCATATTCTTCCTTAGTTATTTGTCTTTTTGCCATTATTCCACCTCATACCAATCACTAAATACTTTATTTTTTATAAATCCATTTTTTATATAAAAGCTATTTGCAATATCGTTATCACTAGCACATATTAAATAGGTATCCTTACCTATTTTATATAGTACCTTTGATAAACACATACTACCAAGCCCAAGATGTCTATATTTTTTCTTAATAACAAAGCTATCTATATAATTATCATTTATTATAGCTGCACCTATATATTCCTTTTTATATAAAAAATAATAGGCATTCCTTTTATTAACATATTCTAATATGTCATAATTATCAAGAGTTTTAGCTCCACCAATATTTTTCATACCATCATTAATAATATCCTTTAGATATTCTCTATTAGATAATTCAACAGGAATTAATTTAATTTCCTTATATGATTTAGCAAGCACATATTTATAAACATATTCATAAAAGCTATAAGCATATTTATAATCATTTTTTATATCACATCTATAGGTAATATATATTTTTTTAGGATTATATTTTTTCATTAATTCTACTGCTTCTTTTACAGTATCATTATTTCCACTTTTTATAATAATATAACCTATTCCGCTTATATTTATTTCTCTTAAGATGATTTCATAATCTCCTAAATCACCCTTTATATCTAAAACATCCATTATTTATAGCTCTCCTTAAGCTCTAGTAGGTAAAAATATCTTTCTGTCTTTTCATTTAATTCTTTAGTTAATTTATCTATTTCTTCATTTATTTCTAGCAATTTGTGATAATTAGTATAATTATCCTCCATTGATTTTTTTAAATCCTTTATTTTAGATTCGAAGGCATCTATTTCATCTGGTAAATTATTTAGCTCATTTTTTTCCTTAGCGCTCATACCTACTCTAATCTTTTTAAATTCTTTTTTAGTATTTTCTTCTACCTTATTATCTAATTGTAAATATTCACTAAATGACATATTGTATTCATTAATACTACCATTTTCAAAGGCTAATAATCTATTACATATTTTATCTAAAAAATATCTGTCATGACTTACTACTAATACCGGACCCTTAAAGCTTAATAAATAATCCTCTAATACCTCTAGTGTATCAATATCTAAATCATTAGTAGGTTCATCTAAAATAAGTAAATTAGGATTTGTCATTAATACACTTACTAGCTGTAATCTTCTTTTTTCTCCACCAGAAAGCATTTTAACCTTTGTATATTTCTTATTAGAATCAAAATTAAATCTATCTAATAGCTGTGATGCAGTAATTACTCCCTCTATAGTTTCTATTAAATTTGATTTATCCTTAATAAAATCAATAGCGGTTATCTCAGGGTCAATTAATTCTAAATGCTGACTAAAATATCCAATTTTTAAGGTAGTACCACAGATAATTTCGCCACTATCTAATGACTCCTCATTCATTATTATTTTAAATAATGTAGACTTACCAGCCCCATTATCCCCTACAATTCCTACTATATCCTCACGACCAAGCATAAAATTAAAATCATTAAATAATACCTTAGAAGAATACGCCTTACATCCATTATATATTTCAATAAGCTTTTTACCAAGCCTTGTCTCTACGCTTGTAATTTCAAGAGCTTGGGACTTACTAAATTCCATATTCTCTAATTCCTTAAATCTTTCAATACGGCTTTTTTGTTTCGTTGTACGAGCTTGGGCCCCTCTTCTCATCCACAAAAGCTCATGCTTATATAAGCTTTTCCATTTTTGTTCACTATGGGCTAGTGCTTCAAGTCTTTCACTTTTAAGCTCTAAAAATTTAGTATAATTAGCGTCATATGAATATATATTACCATTATCTAGCTCTATCATTTTATTACATACACGCTCTAAAAAATATCTATCATGAGTTACCATAATAAGACCCTTTTTAAATCTTTGTAGATATTTCTCTAAATACAATATCATATCATTATCTAAATGGTTAGTAGGCTCATCTAGGATTAATAAATCTGAGTATTTAACTAAAACAGCCGCAAGGGCTAATCTTTTTTTCTCTCCACCTGATAAATTATTTGTAAGCATATTATGATCAAATAATTTGAATTTATTTAATATACTTTTTATTTCATATTCATTTATAGGATGAAGGGGAGTAGATAACCCCTCCATAGCCTCTAATATAGTAATGTTATCCTTAAATGTTGGATTTTGTTCTAAATATGAAATAACCATATTTCCCGATTTAGTAATAGTTCCACTATTAAGCTTCTCAATACCTACTAATATTTTCAAAAGAGTACTTTTTCCAGCACCATTAATACCAACAACTCCAACATGCTTTACATCATCAAAGCTAATACATACTTTATCTAATATAGGCTTATCTAAATATTTAAATGATGCGTTATCTAGTGTAATTACCATATTAATACCTCTTTTTTATATACAAAACTATTATATAAAGAAATAAAGCACTTTTCTAGTGCTTTAAACTATCTTAATATAAAATTATATTTTATATACCTTAATAACCTCTCTTAAATCACCATTTTTAAATATATCCATACAATCTATATCTTCAATATGAGTTATAACTTCACTATTAGTTAAATATCCTAAATACTCCTTAGATGGATAATAGAAAAATAGCTTTATATCCCTATCATTTTCTTTTTTAGAATCCAAAATATTATTAATAACAGCCTTTAATACATCTATTGAAAATGGATTAAAGAAATATGCACCTGTAGCATCATTTGGAAATTTATAATCAGCCGCATCTCTTAATACGAATGTTACTTTATTTCTACTTATAGCTTTTTTATGATTATCTAGGGCACTATTATAAAGCCTTAGATTATATTCTACTCCAATAACATTGGCCCTTGTACTATATGCTAAGAAAAATGATACTCTTCCCTTGCCACAGCCATAATCTATAATCTTATCTTGTTTTAAGATATGTCCACTATTTGCAAGATACTCTAGTACAGTATATGGAGTAGCCTCATAAGGATAATTTATAAAATTTGAATTGGAATCATCTCTACCATTAGTTTTTATTTTTAAAAATCTATCTAATTTGACTTCTATATCCATACAATCACCTTTTTTAGTATCAATAGGGTATCATTTTATTTTTGAAACTTATCCTTTAATCTATAAAATGTAGATTTACTAATATTAAGATTTACTAAAGCTTCATTAAAAGTAATTTTTCCATTCTCATACATTTCTAATTGTTCCAAAAATATTAATTTATCTACCTCAATTGGCTTTCTACCTTTATATTTTCCTTCTTCTTTTGCTTCTTCAATTCCCACTCTTTGTTTTTGTTTTACTTCATTATATCCCTTTTCATATATATACTGTAATGTATGAAAAACACTTTTATTATTCAAGCATATACCATTAGGTAAATAAACATAATTACCATGGGCAATATTATCTAATAAAATCTTTACTATTCCAAATGAATTAGCCTTACCAGTATTATCCCCAATAGTAATATTCTCTCTATTCTTATACTCTTTTACGTATAAGTTGTCACCTGAATACATATTATCACTTTTTATTAAATACTGTATAGGATCCATATAACTGAGTCCAACCGAATCTAATAATTCAAAGTAATCCTCTCTATTTTGAGATGGAACTCTTTCTGAAATAAATGTAGGAATCATATTTTCTCTTATATACTCACTTTTTCTTAAAGAAAGCTCTAAACCAGGTATTCCTTGGAATATATTTGAGTCAAGCAATTCAATAACATCATAATATGGTGTAAAAATATACTTAAAACTTTCATCTTCATTTAATATATATTCAATCTTACAAACTGAAAACTCAATATTTAAATTATTTGTCAAACATATTAATCCTGTACTAATTATACTTTTCATAATTTTTTCTCCATTAACTTTTCATACGAATACTTGATAATTTTTTCATATCTTACTTTTAACATCACTCTATAAAATTCTTTATGAATATCAGTAATTTTAAGATCATTAATTAGCGAATAAATTTTTGAAATATCAACACTTCTTATATCATTCTCCACTAATCCATCGTAATAGTTTCTTACTATTTCAATTGATACTTTTTCAGATGTGCCAATAGCTTTTGGCCACCCTCCGCGACATGCATATTGTGCATATTGAACCTCTCATGACTTAAGTCATAAGATTCTCACTTCATAGTCCTTAGGACACTTATTGGTCTCTTACAAGGACTCCATGAGCTTAACTTCCGGTAGTTCCTACCGTACTATA
>JBJEFR010000117.1:0-18282 GCA_051874255.1 Anaeroplasmataceae bacterium | reverse complement strand
TACCTGTTTTACCTCCAACTCTATATCCTTCAATATATGCATTTCTACCAGTACCTCTAGCTACTACGCTTTCTAAAGCATATCTCATAATATTACTTGTTTTTTCACTTATTACTTGTCTTTTAACAACTGGCTTCTTTTCATATAATATGTCGTTAGTATCATTTTCTATATATTTTAAAATATATGGTGTCATTAAATATCCACCATTAACTGCACATGAGGCCATATTACATAACTGAATAGGTGTAACACTATTTCCTTGACCAAATGAGCTTGTAGCTAGCTCTACAGGTCCCATGCTTTCTTCATTAAATAAAATACCTTTACTTTCACCTATTAAATCTATTCCTGTTTTTTCACCAAAGCCATATAGTTTTAAATATTTATAAAATTTTTCTACACCGAGTCTTTCACCAATAGTCATAAAGCCAGGATTGCAGGAATTACTATGTAATTAACTTGGTTTTATGAATTTTTATACTTCCATATTAATTATTAAAAAAAGCATCAGAATATTCTGACACTTAATTAATATATATTTAATTTTCAATTGTAAGAAAAATTGGAATTGATCTTCATAAAACAGGAAGTTGCTTATTTGCCCATTAAATAGTTAATCAACGAAATTCCATTTCTTATCATCTTTTTTTATTCATCAATTTCAATTTCAATCGTTCTACCAAGAAGTTTTTTTTCACTTGTTAGTCTGATTTTTATATTATCTTCAATGATTTTAGTAAATAATTCATCATTTCGCATTTCTTTTTTTATTTCATCATAATCCGACTGATTAATTGTAATAATATACTGATAATCAATATTGTCATTAAATAATTTAACTAATATTTTTGAAACAACAGAATAATCCCATCCATAAAATATCTTATTATCGTGAATTACAAAGTTAAAGACATTCTTCCCTATTTCATTCATCATCAAATCAAAACACATGATTTCTGCATTTTGAATACCATCTGAAGAATCACTTGGAACCTTTACATCAATATTAAATCTAGAAGAATTTTGTTGAGTGTTATTATTAATCCTTATATAACTATCTACATCACCATACATTGTAAAAACATACTTATTAAAAGTATCACACACTTTTTGTATCAAATCTTCTACCGAATCCAAATATTCTTGTGCAGCAATATTTTGATTAGAAAAATCGCGTTCTAAAACTAATTTTTTTGACTCTTGATCTTTTAAAATAATCGAATAAGAAGAAATCTTTTCTAATTTAATCTTTAATTGAGTTAGCTCTGATGTCAAAGCTGTTAATTCTGGTAAATCAATACTACTCTCTAAGCTCTTATAAATTTCATCTATTCTAATTTGAATATTCTCTTTTTTTTCTTCAAACAATGAAATATCATTTTCAAGATTTATTATATC
This sequence comes from Anaeroplasmataceae bacterium, assembly GCA_051874255.1. Classification (GTDB taxonomy): domain Bacteria; phylum Bacillota_I; class Bacilli_A; order Acholeplasmatales; family Anaeroplasmataceae; genus UBA3206. The sequence continues at coordinate 16,881 of JBJEFR010000117.1, read as the reverse complement.
ATTTTGAAATCTTTTAGTTCTTTTATCTATCAAATCTTTTCGAAATTGTAATACATCCTCAATTTCCTTAACAACTGATTCTCCAAAAATAGTTTTAAATTCATCATATTTTTCCACTATATATTGTTCTGAAATATAAATATTATTAGTTTTTGATTCATTAATCTTAGCAAGATTTTTTTTCTTTATTACAAGCGTATTAATAATATCATTATATTGCTTACGTAATCTTGATAATTCATGTTTTAATTCGGAAATATTTTCAGCAACTTTTAATACTTTAAGTTGTTTTTCCTTTTCATCAATTTTGGCTAAGATTCTTCTTCTTTCTACATCAATTTGTTTCGTAGAATCAATCAATACATCTTTAATCTCTTTTGTTTTTAATTCTTTAATAACTTTTTTAGTTGTATTATAATCAGTATTGCAAGTGATTTTATCATATAGAGGTTTCGTATTAAACCCTAACTCTTCTAAAATATTAATTGTATATTGATATTCATTTGACTTTTCTCCAAAGTCTATAGGTGATAAAAAAGCAGATTTTTTATATCTTAAATGCATTGCTAATTTTGTTCTTATAGAAATAAATTTTTGAATTTCTACACCAACAATACTTGCTATTTTTTTCTTAAATTGAGTTAGATTATATTTATTATCATCAAGAAAAACATCATTCTGATTTGTGGTATTTCTTTTAACCGTATGCTTAACATCATCATGTATAAAATCAAGATAAATATTAGCATTTAAAACAGCTAATCCATCACGTTTATTAGAACCTAGACAAAAATCTATCAAATATAACGATAAGGTTTTACCGGTTCCATTGTAAGTATTCTCATCTATTTTCTCACCAAAAATAAAAGTAAATCCTTTTTCGTTAAATTCGATTTCTCTAAATCCATCGAAATCTGAATATAATTTTAAAAGTCTCATAATGTTTTCGCTACCTTTCCATCGTTAATCAATTCAATTTTTCCAACTGAAAAAAGTAATAATAAAGCTTCAACTATGTCATCGTAAGTAAGAATTAATTCAATTTTATTTTCAAAGTATACATTTTGACATAAATCATATAATTCATCAATAGTGCGATTCTCATCAAGATGATGATAAATAATAGATGATAAACATATTAACGTATTTACAAAACTTGTATTAATATCCAAATTAATTATCATCTTTCATCACACTCTCAAATATAGAACAATTTTCGAAAAACTTACTCATTATAATTGCTTTTGTGTTATTAATAATTTTCAATTTTATACCATAAGAATCTTTCGAATCGAATAATCCTTCTTTTATAAAATCATACTGCAAATTAGAATTATTAGGATAATTTTTCTTTGAATCTTCATACAAATTTAGAACTAATGTTTGTAATATTTCTTGAGCATCAGGTGAGTATGAAGATAAATAATTTTCTAAAGCAGAAATATTGAATGCAGCATATATAAGTTCACTTTCACGTTCAATCGATAAATTATTAAACTTTATTTTTTCAGTCATATCCATTAAATTATGTGGCTTTACAGGTTTTATTTCCTTATTTGAAAAATACTCGATAATTTTAGCAATAATTGTACCATCAAATTCCATGTCTTCATCAAATACATATACTTTTTCCAATATATATTTTTGTTTTGCGATGTCTAATTGATTAAATAATAATTTCAAATCATATTGTGTAATTATATTAATTGGTATTAATCGATTAAATTTTTTTAATAAGTTAGCTTCTAAATTTTGTTTTTCTGATAAAAGTGGTGCAGGTGCCTCATTATTAAATTTCAAGTTCAACACAAAAGTAAATCCATTTAACGGATATAACCATTTTTTTTCATCTATTATTTTGGATATTAATCCATTTAAATCAGACCTTAATTTTGAAATCATTGCTGTTGCGTCATTGTATTCTGAAGGATTTTCAGGGGCATAACAGGCAAAAAATATTCCTTTACTCTTCAAATAACCATCGCTCTTATAGTCCCCTTCACTTCCATATGGGTGAGGCATTTCAAAATCATCTCCATAATAATTTCTCATTATTTCAAAAAACAATTTTTGAAATTGAAATCCAAAATATTCAACAAATCTTCTTTGTAACATTTCCTCGATAGTCATAATACCCACTCCTTGCAACATTAATACTATATAAAATTATAGCACTATAGTTAAATAATATAAAGAAAAACAAACTATAATTCTATAAAATACCATATATAATATATCATTAATTACCTTAAAATATATTAATAATATTATTATTATTTTGCATTATTTTATATAAGATTTTATTCAAATATATAGGATATATCTATTTTTGGATTTTTATTTGTTAAATCAACATAAATTCTTTTTATTATTGATTTAATTACTTCATCTTTGTCATTGAATTCCTTATCAATATTTTTTATAAATTCAAAATAATTATATTGAATAAGCTCAATATCAAGCTTCTTAGGCAGTGATTTTAACTTCAATTCTACACTATCATAAGCTTCATTTAATTCTTTTAACTTATTTAAATAATTATATGATTCAATCCTACCATTTATATTTTCTTCAAATAAAATTTGAATTTCGTGTTCAATTATTTTAAGTTGATTTTCTAATTCTTCATGCTGATTTAAGTGACTGAAACCCTTAATAAAATTAGAAATAAATTCTGCTGGAGAACATTTAGAATCTTTTAAAACATTAATAGAATCTAAATATAATACTTCCTTTAAAGTATCTCCATTAATTTTAACATGACAATTAGAACAATAATATGTACCTATATGTTCTTTTTTAGATTCATTATAATACATCAGTTTACCACAATGCTTACAATAAATAAGAGACTTCAAATACTTATCACTTCTTGGTTTATTTTCTTTAAATACCTTTGGAGCTTTATTGAAAGTATCTTCATCAATAATTACTGGTCTAACATTTCTAACAATTATATTTTTGTCATTAATAACTTTAGAAGGCTTTTTAGTTGTAAGATTTACTGCATGTCCACAGTATTCTAAATCTTTTAGCATTGCTCTTATTACTGATGGATCCCATTTATATAATTTATTTATATCAGGATCTCTATTCGGTTTAATTTTAAGCACATATTTTTTATACGCTGAAGGAGTATAAATATGATCCTGTTCTAAACCTCTAGCTATCTCTATAGGTTTCTTGCCATTAATAGCCTCATCAAATATTCTTCTAACAATAGACGCAGCATATTCGTCTACTATAAGATTACCATTACTATCCTTCTTAAAACCATATTTCACTACAAATACTAAATCATCAGTTTTTACTCTTCTTTTAAGTGATTTATGTATTTTCTTTTTAATATCTTTAGAATACATAGAATTTAAAAAATTACGTAAAACTATTGATTCATCATCAGAATTATAAGCACTATCATAATTATCTGATACTGAGATAAACCTTATATTAAGTGCAGGGAATATATTTTCAAGATATTCACCTGCTTCAATATAATTACGTGAGAATCTAGATAAATCTTTTACTATTATTGTATCAAATAATCCTTCATACATATCACTATACAGTTCCTGAAGTCCAGGTCTATTCATATTAGTTCCTGTTTTACCATAATCAGTATATGTCTTAACAATTTTAAAATTATTTTTTAAAGCATATTCTGATAATAAAGTTATTTGATTTTCTATTGACCTTGCTCCTCCATTATCCTCGTTATCTTCAGCTGAGAATCTAGCATATATTACCGCTAACTTGTTCTCTTTCATAGTTTACAAACTCCTTTATTAATTCATCTATGTTGTTATATTCGATATTAATTTCTTTGTTTTGAAATTGATGTCTAATTCTTGGCCCATATGCTTTAACATAAATTTTAGATATTAAAAAATATAAAGTTTCAGTAGTCATTAATTCCTCATCATCTACATCCTCTAAAAAATCAATTAATGTTTTAGCTGATGAATAGTAATCTTTAGGATTATATTCCTTTTTAATAGTCTCATTATATTTCCTTAAATCAGCTATAACACTATCTAATTCATCCTTATATTTTTTAATCATTGATTCATATATCTTTTTAGGTAATTCTCCTTTTGCATATGATTCAAAAGCTAACTCAATATATGATTCAAGTTCTTTTTCTCTTTTTTTAAGTTTTTCAATATTTATATTATCAATATCAACCTTTTTCTTACGCTTTTTTTCCATGCGAAAATCTTTAGCATACTCTAAAAATTGTTCTTTTTTTGACAATAATAATTCTTTAATAGATTTTAGTTCCTCTAATATAACAAATTCTAATTCTAAATTATTAATACTTCCTATTCCTTCTTCATGTTTATTTCTACATGCAAAGCGATAAGAACCAGATGCTTGATTTAGCTTTTCATTTCTTTTATTTATACGCAATGGTTTACCACAGTATCCACAATACAATAACCCTTTATATGGAAAATCATTTACTAATATTGTATTAATTCTTCTTGATTTTCTTAATTTTTGAACAGCTTCAAATTCTTCTTTACTAATAATTGGTTCAAATCTATCTTCAAATATATACCAATCATTTTTATCCTTAAAGCTTGCACCTTTTCTTTTGAATTTTGTTTCTCTTTTTCCTCTTATTAAGGCACCAGTGTATTCAATCTTTTCTAAGATTTTAGTTACCATTACCTTTCTCCACTTATATTTATCCTCTTCAGCAATATTTACAAATTCGCATGCATTATATCCATACTTTTGGTAATTATAATAACTAGGAACATATATTTTTCTTTTAGTTAATTCATCACAAATTTGCTTTGTTGAAGTTCCATTTAAGTATTCTTCGAATATATATTTTACAATTGGTGCTGTATCAGGATTGATTACTCTTCCATCATCGCTAAAATCATATCCATATAAAGGTACAACACTTCTTACATATTCTCCGTTTTTCATTTTATTTGATACAGTAAATCTAATTTTTTTAGATATATCTTTAGCATACCATTCATTAATTAAATTTTTAAAAGGTAATATTTCTGTACCTTCTTCATTTGTTGTATCAAAATTATCGTTAACTGCAATATATCTTACATGTTTTAAAGGGAAATACTCTTCCGTATAATATCCCGTTTGCAAATAATTTCTACCTAAACGAGATAAATCCTTTGTTATAACGATTTGAACACGTCCATTTTCAATATCGCTTAACATCCTTTTAAATGATGGTCTTTCAAAGTTAGTACCTGAAAAACCATCATCTATATAATAATCATAGATGTGCCATCCATTGTCATTTGCATACTCAGTTAGCACATCTTTTTGATTTTGAATTGAAATAGAATCATTAGACGTTCCATCGTCTTTAGATAAACGACAATAGATAGCCACATTATTAAGTTGTACTTGTAGGCTCCTCTCCTCCATCATTTTCTGATTCCTCCAATTTATTGATTGCTACATTCATGAAGTGGTTAAATAGGCCATTCTTTATTTCTTCTTTTTTATCCTCATTAATGGTCCTATTCACTACTATTGTGATACCATTTAAAACATAAACTGGCACTATATGCACCCCCTTCAATAATATGAAGGGGATACTTGTCCTTATGTTTATTAATATTCATTTAATCTCCTCCTAACCTATGCATTACACATAAGCTAAGAGTTAAGACTATCTATGTTAATGGGAACAAAGCGGTAATCAAAAAGCATAAAAAAGAGTAACATATAATGATTTAATGTTTTTTAAAATCATTCTAGGTTACTCCTCAAATTATATTGATTAAATATTTATATTACTAGCAAATTCAATTAATAAATATTACCAATCATGTCTACTAGTTATTTCAGTAACTACTGCGGTTGCTGTATTTAATAAATCATCATCAATACTTTCTCCAGCTTCCTTAGCTTGTGCTAGTGGGACCTCATAATTATCGATAATATAATCAACAATTTCAGAAATATTCTCCTCGTTTATGGAATCATATCCTAGTTTTGTCAACACATAATCGTATATAAATTTTTCTGTTCTTTCAGTATATTTTTCCATATTATTTTTTCCCTTTCATTATTTTATTATAAGTTTTTGTATGTAACCTATTAACAGATGTTACATTATTATTTTTTGGATTTATTGCGGTTGTGATTTTATTCTTACTGCTTCTTCTATATGATGGCCTTCCTTTATCATCATACTTTATCTCAGTTACATGAATAGGCTTAGTAGTAAGATTAATGTGGATTTCACCTTTTGTGATTTTTCTTTCATTCATATCATCTATACAATGCTTTGTAATATTGTACTTTCTAACCCTATAAGGGCTTTTGGGGATAGATTTATCTCTAGATTTACAAAATAATTTACTTAAAAAATTCAATATATCAATTCCTCTCTAATAATATTTTGAGGAACTATTTACTTAATAGCTCCTCAATTTTTTCTAATTAAGTATGCTATTAATATCTAATTTAAATATTTGAATTAATTTTAGCATTCTTACATTAGATGGCCATTTTAATCCACTAATGTAATTATAAATTTCTCTTTCAGATTTTAAACCAATCAGCACTGCAACTTCAGCATATGAATAGTTTGAATCCTTAATGGCATTATATAACGCTACTCCGAATTTATCTAATTCATTTTCCATATTCCATCCTTCCTAAGAATGGACTCAGTTTTAATTAACATATATCTTTGACTTTTTCATACAAACCTTTAAGTAAATAATCACATTCATATACTTGATAGTTTGTTCCTAATTTTCCATAAAAAGTTTTATATTCATCCATTTTAAATTGCTTAATATCTAGATTATCTTTCATACATTCTCCAACATACATACTTGATTCTCTTTGCGTATTTAAACACTCAACTAAACAATGAATTGAGTTGTTACATTGTGTTAGTTTATCCAAGGACATAAATTTATAGTTTTCTGGAACATTAATGAGATCTGATGCTATATCAATATCAATTTTATGTTTATTTTCAAACATTACTTTATAAGTATTTAAAAGAACATTTAATTCCATTACTTTTCTAGTATCTGCTTGATATTCACAATCAAAATAGACTATGATGTTAGTTTCATTAATTTCTGTTCTAATAAAATTTTTCATGTCTATTGTTAAACCTTGAACTAGTTTTGCAAATTTCATTAACAATAAATCTAAATCATTTCTTCTATATCTTTTAGCATTACTTAAATCTATTATTGTATATGAAATATAGATTTCTTTTTCTTCTGCATTAATATATTTAAGGATAGAATCAATATCAAATTTATCGGCAATTATATCTGGGCTAAATAATGCATATCTACCCATTTCATCCTTATGAATTTGAAATTTATAACCATTTGCCGTAAATGAATTTTTATTATTCTTTTCTTTAATAGTTTCAATATTTGCAACAACTAAATTACCTTTCACAGGTCCAACTTGTGTGTTTATCAAGCAAATATCCCAGCCATACTTACTATTTTCATTTCTAAAATCATCAAAATGAATTTCACGATTAGCAAAATCCATTTCTTCTTCTTCATCATAAAAAACATACCATAATTTTGGATCCTCATAAATTTCAGGATTACTTTCATGTCCACATATTCTATATTTTCCTTCTAGTTTTTTGACTTGAAATTTTTTATGATTTGCTTCAAAAGTTGTTTTATTTGCTTTTTCATCATTAGTTTGAATATTACAAATAATTAAATTGTCTACATCATCTGTTCCATTACGATCTTGTGGTAATATATGATCTATATTCCATCCATACTTAGATTCCCTATCGTTATAATGTAAAAAGAACATGGGCCTCCCAGCATAATCACATACATCATTATTATCGCCATATCTGTCTCGCCATAATCTCATGGCATTTTGCTTATTAATTTTCATTATTATTTCCTCCTAAATAGAAGATATTTGTTAAATAAAATAAGTCCATCCTTTCGTTTTATTTTGGAAATAATAATAGTTATAACTGTTTGCCGCAAAATTGTTAACTGAATTCCAGTAATTCTTTTCCAAGAATTAGAAAATGCATCTCTTATTCCGATAAGAGGTAATCATAAGTATTTTTATTTCCAAGTACATTATAACATCTAATATTTTATAATTCTACAAATATTGTTATCTTTTCTTATTTTTGAACCACTAGTACAAAAAATTACAATACTTTATTTTTTCTAATTCCATTGTAGAACAAAACTTAACTGTAACTTATTAGAATAAATATATATCTATACTATTATATTTTTCATAAAACCATTTGAATTACAAACATTTTCAATAACATTTAAAAATGTTTCACTCCCATGTGGCCATACACTCTAGTGTTTTCGGGTGCAAAAAAACCGCATCAAATAAGGATTTTTTAATTTTGGTTATAAAAACACGTGGATGTATTACCCTATGCTTTTCGTCTTCAAAAACACTTGGTTGTATTACCTTATATTTTTCATCTACTGTAAATTATCAAATTATTTTAGGATAAAAACTAGTTTTAATATATTAATTCTAAACGATATAAATGTTATTTTTACTATTATCTTTGCATACAATATTTATATATGAATATATTGACTTTATAAACGAAATGTTCTATAATTATATTACATAATCGTGATTATGCTAATTTAAATTATGCTTAAGAGGTGTTAAACTATGTTTATTGGTAGAAAAGCTGAAATTAATTTTTTAAATGAAAGATATCAAAGTCCAAATGCCGAATTAATTGTTTTATATGGACGTAGAAGAGTTGGTAAAACTGAATTAATTAAAGAATTTTGTAAAGATAAAAAACATATTTTTTATTTATGTAATGAATATACTAATAACGTTCAATTAGCTAATTTCTCTAAAAAAATATTAGGATATTCCACTAATAATTTAATCAGTGATTCATTTTCTGACTGGGAAAGAGCTTTTAATTATCTAGGAGAATTATGTTCTGATGAAAAGATTATTATTGTTATTGATGAATTCCCATACATGGTAAAAGGTGATAAGAGTATTCCTTCTATATTACAAGGTATCTGGGACCATAATCTAATTCATAAAAATATTATGTTAATTCTTTCTGGTAGTTCAATGAGTTTTTTTGAAAATGAAATTTTAGGATATAAAAATCCTTTATATGGAAGATCAACTGGTATATATAAATTAGAACCTTTAGAATATAGTGATGCAATTAAATTCTTCCCTAATTACTCTAATGAAGATAAATTAATAGCTTATGCTATCTTAGGTGGTATTCCACATTACTTAAAACAATTTAATCCAGATGAATCATTAGAAGATAATATAATAAAACGAGTATTAACTAAGGGAACTATTTTATTTGGTGAAGTTGATTATCTAATTCACCAAGAGTTAAGAGAACCAGCTGTTTATAATTCAATTATTGAAGCAATTGCTGCTGGTTGTAATACATTCAGCGAGATTATTGACCATTCAAAAATTGATAGTCAAAAAATTACTGTTTATTTAAAGAACCTAACAGAATTAGGTATTATTAAGAAAGAATTCTCAATTTCTACAAGTACTAAAAACAAAACCAATAATTCTAAAGGTGAATATATTATTTGTGATAACTTATTTAAGTTCTACTATAAATATATCTTCCCTTATATGGGGGAATATGAATTAGCTAAAACTAATATTTTATGGAATTCTTTGATTAAAAATGATTTGCATAACTTTTCTTCTAAAGCATTTGAAAATGTATGTATTGGTTATTTATATAACTTAGCCTCAAAAAATGATTTACCAGGTGCATTCATTAACTTTGGTAGATGGTGGGGTAAAACTACTCACAAAACACCAGAAGGTAAATTAGTGACAACACCAGAAGAAATTGACATTTTAGGTATTGACATAACAAAAAAGAATTACATTTTAGGGGAATGTAAATTTAGAAACTCTGAGTTCACATATTCTCAATACGAAGATTTAACTAAGAAAATTAATCTAACTGGAAACATTTATTATTACTTGTTTTCTTTAAGTGGTTTCTCATCTTCATTAGTTGAACTAGCTAATACAAATCAAAACATTAAACTTATCACCTTAAATGATATTTTCAAATAGACTAAAACAAATTCAACAACAAATAAAAACAGGATATTTAAAGCTTATAATGCCTAATATCCTGTTTATTTATTATATATAAAATATCCAAACCGGGAGATAACCGGGGGATAGTGGGAGATTATTGAATTATATATCATTCTATATATTTGTAATAGATTTGTATTTTATATTCTTTTGCAGCTGTTTTAAATACAACTATTTTTTCTATAACTTCTTTTGCAAAAGCGATAATATTATCACTAACTGATTTCATTACTAATTCTTTAAAATGCTTAAATGATACATTTAGGTTTTTGTAATTTATTTGCTTTTCTTCTAAAGCATGTAGTTCTTTTTCTACTTCTTCTAGTTCTTTAGTTATAGAAGTCATTCTTTCTTTATATTCTTGAGTTGATATTTGCTTAGTTAATTTTAATGTGAATAATGATGAACCTTCTTTGTTAAGCTCATTATATTTTTTTTGAAGTTCATTTATTTTAATTTCGTTGTTAGAGATACCTTTGTTTTTAGATAACGTCTCATATACTAATTCTTCATTTGTCATTAATGAGCTTATTAATGATTTAAATTCCTCTAATACTATCTCTTTTAAATCATCTGCTGGTATTCCATATCTATTACCCACTCTAGCTCGATATTCATATTTTCCTCTTAATGAAACATATGACATAGTATGACCATCATCATTAAATACCATCCCTTGGAATGTTTCGTTTAAGAATTCTGAATTTCTTCTATTTACCTTTGTATGCTTCAATAATTTTTGAGCATCATCAAACATCTTAAGAGTTATAATAGCTGGGTGAGTATTTTCAAGATGGATATGTAGTTCTTTAGGTACATCTACTCTTTTTTTATTAATGATTGTTGTTTTATATTGAATGGTATTTCCTGTATATTCATATCTATTTAATATATCTCTAATCACTCTAGAACTCCAAGTATACTCAGTACCCCTTCCTTCTTTATAACCACTTTTATCGTTATAATATAGATAACGTAAGTATCCTGGAGTAGGGGTGTGAAGTTCAGTTATCTTCTTAGCTATTTGTCCAGTTTTAAAACCTTCTAAATGCATCTTATATATTAAAACTATTATTGGTCTTACTTCTTCATCTACTTCTAAATCATGTGTACCAGGTTTGTATTTATAACCATAAAAGCCTCCTTGAATAGATGAAATTCTAGTCTTAGAGGCTTTATTTTTTAATCCGCTTTTTACCTTCTTAGATAAATCTCTTGAGTAATACTCATTTACATAATTTCTAAGAGGAATTGTTTCATCATATCCATAAGCAGTATCTATACGTTCTGATACCGATATAAATCTTACTTTACCTACAAATTCCTTCTCTAGTAAACTACCAACAGCTAAATGATTTCTACCAAGTCTTGACAAATCTTTAACTATTACTGTATCAACTCTATTATATTTAATATCCTCAAGCATTCTAATAAAATTTGGTCGTTCTATAGTTGTACCCGAAATACCCTCATCAATATAATAATCATATATTTGAAGATTATTTTCAAAACAATATTGATCCAATATTTTCTTTTGTGTTTGAATAGATTTTCTATGCTCTTCATTTTCATCTCTACTAATCCTTATGTAAAGAGCGCAAATATTATTTTCACTTAATGATTTTTTCAAAATCCTTCACCAACCAATCTATGCCTCTATATGTTATTTCAAATCTTATGACCTTTTCTTCACCTATAACTTCTTCAGTGAAATCAATTCTTTCAATTAGTGTTGTTAAAATAGTTCTAGTTATATTAGAAAATTCATTAAACCCTTTTATATTTTCAATAAATAATAGCGCACCACTAACATCGTATTTACTTTCCATTGTTCCGTTTTTAACAACTTCAAGCTTAGATGATATATCATTAATCTTTACATTAAAATCATTTTTGATTTTTTCATAGACTGATGGTGGTATTTCACCATTACATTTTGCTTCGAAAGCCTCTGCTAAAGATTTCATTAGTTCTTCCTTTTGAAGAGTTAACTCCGATATAACCTCATCTTTATCATATGAAGGCTCATTTGCAGGTGTCTTTTCTAAGAACTTAACTATTTTTGTTTCGTTTCTTAAAATACCTTCTTTAAAGAATATAATCTCTTTTTTGATAATTTCATCTAAATCTTCTATAGAAACTCTTTTGGATGGGCATCCTACAACTCTACATAAATATAATCCATTAGGATTCTTTTCATTTCTTAAGAAGGTTGCTTTTCTACCACAATCCTTGCAATATAAAATACCATTATATTTATTAATATAAAGAGGTAATTGAGCTTTAGCTGATTTATTCAATTTATCCTTTGCTTTATTAAATAATTGCTTTGATATTATTGGTTCAAATTTATCCTCATGAATTATCCAATCTGATTTTTCATTTCTAATAGACTTTTTCACTTTAAACGATAAATTATGACCTTTATTACAAATTAAGGCTCCAGTATATTGATATTCATTTAATATCGCATATATCATTGCTTTACTCCAAGTATATGTATCTTCTATAGTATATCCTTCGGGCATATCGTTATTCTTATTTTCATAGTATGATCTATATGCCTTAGGGGTTAATATTTTTTTCTTAGTTAATTTCTCTGCTATTTCATTTACTGTTAATCCAAATTCAGCAAATTGAGTAAATATATATTCCACTATCGGAGCTGTCGTTTGGTCCTTTATTCTTCCTTTTTTATTATCGTTTAGATAACCATAAGGAGAATTAATTACCAATGTTCCTTCTTTTTGTCTATGTCTAAAAGAGGATTTGATTTTTTTAGATATATCTTTTGCATACCATTCATTTATAATATTTTTAAATGGTGTAAAATCATTATCCTCTTCTAGTGAGTCATAATCATCATTTACTGCAATATATCTTACATTATGAAGTGGAAAATATTTTTCTGTATAATAACCAGTTTCTAGATAATCTCTTCCTAAACGAGATAAATCCTTTGTAATTACACAGTTTATTTTTTTATTTTCAATATCGTTTATCATACGTTTAAATGCAGGTCTATTGAAGTTTGTACCGCTATATCCATCATCTACATATACATCTCCAATTTCCCAGCCTTGTTCTAAAACATACTTAGATAAAGATTCCTTTTGACTTACAATTGATTGACTGAATGCATCTGTACCATCATCGCGTGACAATCTACAATAAATTGCTACATTATATTTAGTTGTCATTTGATTCAGGTTTTGCATCATCTACATTCTCCTCTCTTTCCAAGATGCCTGGAATTTGAAAATACTCATATAACACTTCAATAAATGTCTTTGTTGTATTAGTTTGAAATATTCTTTCAACAACATATTTTTTGTTGTTAATTTCATACACAGGCATTGTAAGTCACCTCCTCCTTAAATTCTATGTAAGGAGAAGATAAAAAATATTTAATTAATTTCATAAATCCTCCTAACCTATGCATTATACATAAGCTAGGAGTTAAGACTATCTAAAATATTTATCGATATACATTTCTAATACTGAATCATAATCTAGGTTTGGGAATATCACATCAATATCAAACCACTCCTTCATTATGTATTTAGTAAAAGCAAATGCATCGACTTCTACTGTTAATGCAAGCCTTTCTTCATTAGAAGTTATGTTTGCATAATTTATTTGAAAGTCTTCTCTCCACTTGTCTAAAAGTGGTACTTTTGTGACGTTATGTATAATGCACATAAATTGTTGATAATGTTTATATTCGTGTGTTAAACACTTAAGTGATTCTACCTCATCATTAATAAGCTTTTTAGAAATTACAATATAATTTTCTTTTGGATAGTATCTTGAATCTTCTTCTATATCCTCTACAATAACTGGAATTGGTTAGAGAAGCTATGAAATGTACCAATAAAGGCGGTTGTTTCTCTACCTAGCATCTTCTCAAGTCGCCATTTCATTTCTCTTGCTGCTTTATTTGTAAAAGTGAAGGCTACTATGTCATTTTCACTATAGCCTTGTTCTAATAGATAACATATTCGATTTGTTAAAACTTTTGTCTTACCTGCACCAGCTCCACTCATTACAAGTACTTTCTTATTTTTAGTAAATACTGCTTTTCTTTGGTTAGGGTTTAATGAATCAAATTCATTTGTCATATTAACCTTCCATAAAGAGCTTTATTTCTTCTAGTAAATTCATTTCTTTATTTTTACTATAAGAATTAGCTAAGTGTTTAATAAGATTAGATACTGTAATGTTTGGATTAAAATAGTAATCCATTTTATTGGGATTACCTATTAAATAGCTAGTGATTAAATCAGGTAATCTAGGGATAATTGGATTTTGATATTTGTAATGAGCCCATACATAAATATCTGTATTTGTTATTTTTCTCATTAGAAAGGTAATTCCTTTTCATCAATTATTCCTTGAAATTCTAGTTTTAACGCTTCGAGTTCTATATCATCTATTGTTTGACAATTTAATTGGTCTAAATAAATATTTAATTTTTGAAATCTCTTTTTAGAAAATGATAGGTTATCTAATACCATTTTTCTAACCTCAATATCAAATAAATCATTATCTTTCTTTAATTGATAATATTTAATTACAAGTAACATTACTGCAAAAGGTAGGGCTTGTTTTAGGTATGCATCAAAGGTTGATGGAAGTGGATTATCATCCTCAGGTCTTCTTAGAGTTCCTTTAGATACATTTGATAGAAATTCTTTCCATTTTTGGTCTGTTTTAGCTTTATATTGATTTCCCACTGAATAGGTATTATCCTCTTTAAAATCAACTATTCTATATAGCTGTTCAAAGGCGAATGTTTGAAGCTTTGTTCCATATAGAGGAATTTCTTCTTCTGAATATAATGAAGATAATTTATAAGCTACGCGTTCTGCATTATTATTTCTAAAGCGCATTTCGTATCTTACCCAGTAGTCATGTTTATTTTCTTTTCTTCTAGTTTTTCTTTCTTGTTTCTTATCATAGATAACAAGTTCAATTTCTGAATCATTACCACCAAATTGAATGGTAAGTCCATCTTCTATAGTACCTATTGGTCTAGGTTTAGATTTAAATACTGAAACATAATGTTTCTTTTTGATTTTATCCATAATCCAAGGAAGTGTTATTACATCTCCTTTGAAATCATCGATTGCTATATCGATACGCTTAAAGTTTGAATTAAGCTGAGCCATAAAGAGTAAGAAGTTTATCCAATTCTTATCTTTATTTCTATTTTCAAAATCTCTGCAGGCATCACCTTTCATTTCTAAGTGACATGTTCTTTGGTAACATGCATTAAGTGGACCATCAAGTCTTAGGATTATATATTCTCCTAAAATGTATTGATAGTTATAATTGTTTTGTGAATACTTACTTCTAACAATTTCATGATTCTTTACATTTAAGTATGTAGCCATGAGTCTTACCATTTCATGGACTTTAAATAATAGAGAATCTTCAGCATCACACATCAAAGGGAATGTTGCAGAAAAGTAGTCAATTTTGACTTCTATATTATTTGACATCTTAGTGTCTCCTTTCTCTTTTTATAATGTATAAAACAATCACTGTATTCGGTTTGGTATGCGTGCGGGGGGCTATTAGTATAGCCCCACTCGCACTTGCATTTACCAAACCTTGGTTGCAGTTTTGATTTGTTTAAAGATTCATTTTTTTACTAAACTAATTATTAATTTTGTTATAAAATCTAGAATTGCATTTATCTAATTACTTCTTATTGAATTAGTTGTTGGAAATTGTTATACTAGTGTAAATGTTAGACTAATAAACGGTTATAAAGAACGAACTTTTGAAAAACAATTACCTAACGGAAGGAAAATGAAAATACGATATGGAAATTAAGAATTATAATAATGATATCCCTCAGGATCAATATGAAGTGTCTTCTGTTCTTCAAGACAAAAATGGCACTCTAATCACATTAGAGGGTAAGCATAACAAGTTAACGATTCATTTTGGTGCAATTGGATGTATTTGCATTTCTGATGAAGGATGTAGGATTGAAACTTATAATAATAATGAAACAAAAGAAATTGTTAAGTATCAATTAAATAAGTTCAATGGTAATCCACTTTTTATAGCAATAGATGATAATAATTTTACCCTATGGCTTAAAAAGGAAAGTTGTGGATTTTCAAATTCTTTGAATCATTATTTAATTATTACAATTAATGATTTAATAGATATTGCTTCTCCTTTTCCACCTAAAATTACAATATTATCTGAAGGCGGTGTTTTAAATGAATTTAAGAATTAACAAAAATGAAATAAATAAGCAGAATTTTTTTGATTTCTCGCACGATAAAGTAGTAGGTCAAATTAATATCAAAGATTATTTCGTTGAATTTAATATTTGGAATACATATTGTTTAGAACAACAACCAGAATATCAAATGATTGTTAATTTTGGTAAAAATTCAACCGATTTCATTAATGTTTATCTATATAAAATTGAAGATGGAAACATTAGTGGAAAAATATCAGATATTAATAGTCTTGTTAATGATAATACTTCTTTTGAAATCATTGATATTGGATATATGAATTCTATTTTATTTTTAAAAGGAAGCATTATCAAAGATTGCAAATTAAATAGAAATAATATCCTAATAGAATTTTGTTTTGATAACTCAGATTCTTTTATTGAAATCAAGGATAATATCTAGATTATTCTATCTGCCTCACTACCAAATTATGTGAGGCTTTTATTTTCCATTTATTTTGTTATAAAATCTAGAATTGCATTTATCTAATTCTTCTTTTGGTGGG
>JBJEFR010000116.1:0-18511 GCA_051874255.1 Anaeroplasmataceae bacterium | reverse complement strand
CTTTGACTCCGTCACTCGCTGGTTCGAATCCAGCTAGTCCTGCCAGTTTTTTAAATATTTGGAGTGTAGGAACTTAATGGTCCGTCACTCAATATTGACAACTTTTTAAAATTACAATAAAATATTATTGCTTGTTAAACTTAATGACTATTCTAAATCCGAATAGATTAAGTTCAAATTTGACAATCGTTTTGCGGGAGCGATTGTCTTTTTTGTTTAATATAGATTTTTTATACATAATATAGTAATTGACAATAGTCTTTAAAACCCTTTTTTTTCTTGTCCTATATTAGCAAATAATGTATAATTGAAGTAGCAAAGTATAAGTGGGGGTTTTATAATGTATACAATTATATCCATATTTTTAATTATTTTTGAGCTTTTAATATTTAGTGTTTTAATAATTAACACAAAAAAGAAAATACGTGTTACAAAGGGAACCTTTTGGTATTTAGCTTCAACTTTTATTGTAATGTTTGTGATTTATTCATTAGGATACATTTACATTAATAAAGGTTTTTCACTTTTTGCCTTTTTTGAGTTGTCTTCGTTATCAGTAAAATGTTATGTTTTAGAATTTAATAGGGATTATTTACTTCCTTTAGCAAATGATAACATCCTTTATAAAATTACAATAATTCTTAATATTATTCTTATTTTAAGTACTGTAATAGGATCAATTGCTTCTATGATAAGAGTAAATATAGTAAATTCATTTAGAGTTTTTTTTAGATTTAAAAATCATTGTGATATTGTTATTGGTGGATCAGAGGATTCAATAGCCTATGCAAAAAATAATAAAAATACAGTTATTATAACCGATAGCATATCTAAAGAATTAAGAAATGATTTAATACTTAGTGGCTTAGCTATTATTAATAAAGATATCGAAAACGTTAAATCTTTAGATTTTAGAAAGAATACAACTTATGAAATAATAGTTTTTAATGATAGTAACCAAGTATATTCTAAAGTAGCAAATAAAATAAGTAATATTAAAAAGCCTATCTCAACTATTATTAATATCAGTATAGAAACAAAGGTAGAGGAAGCAGATATTGTTAAAGATTTATTATGCTCAAAAGAGCATTTAAACAATCGTATTTTTATTTATTCTTTTAATAAATATGAGTTAATTGCTAAAAAATTTGTTATTGAAAATTCTATTGCTAAATACTTACCTAATGGATATATTGATAATAATTGCTTAATCGATAATAATAAAAAAATTAATGTGGTTTTACTAGGTTATGGAAAAGTAAATCAGGAATTATTAAAAATGATGATAATGCAAAACCAATTTGTTACTCTAAATAATAATAAAATGGAAAGTATGCCAGTTAATTATTATGTAATAGATAATAATGTTGATAAGCTAAACAATGATTTATTTTTAAGATTAACTCATGACTATGATATTTTAAAGAAAAAAACAAGCTCAGATGAATATTATCCAATTTTTGAAAAATTATGTAATTTACATATATATAATGAAAATAGTAAGTCATTAAAAACAGTTGAACTATTAGATGAAATAATTGATGAAAAATCATTTACATTTATTATAACCTCTATCGGATCAGATTATGAAAATGCTACATATACAAATAAGCTTTATTCAATGCTAAAGGATAAAGGAAATATTAAGGTATTTGCAAGAAATAAAAGTAATAACTTTACATCAAATAATGATGTAATTTATTTTGGATGTGAGGCTGATGTAATTACACATCAAGAAATTGTAAATGAAACACTTACAAGCTTAGCTATGGAACAAAACAAGTTTTATAACAAAATATCAGATGAAAAGTATGATGAAATAGTAAAAAAATATTTAGAGCTTCCTTTTATCGAGCAATATTCTAATATCTATAATTCTACCAGTTTATATTTTAAAGCTAATCTTTTAGGGTATAGTTTTGAGAAGAATAACAAAAATGGTGTTAGTAAAGATATTTTTTATCAGAATTATGGAGAATTATCTAATGTATATGATGATTATATTAAAGTTATTAATTCTAGAAACACATTAATATTTTCAGAACATCAAAGATGGTGTGCATATTATTATTTAAATGGATTTGAACCAATGAAAAAGACCGATATTTATTTTGATGAAAAAACTATTAAAAAGGATTTTAAGAAAAAACAACATGCGTTTTTAACAGACTTTTATCACTTAGATGATTTACATTATTATATTTTAGAAATTGAAAATAATAATGGATTAGAACGTAATATTAGTGATGTTGAAACATATCAATGGGATTGTTCTAATATGGATAATGCATATGACACATTTACCTCTAAGGGTTATAAAGCAGTTAAAATAGAAAGGTAGGATCGATATGAGCGAAGTGAGTAAACAGATCTTTTTCTCATATTCTTTTAAGGATATAGAAAAAGTTAAAGAGATAAAAGAGCTTATTGAAAAAGAAACTATATTTACTGTTTTTATGGCTTCTGATTTAGAAAATGGTAATCATTATGGTGATTCTTGGACTGACCAAGAAAAGATTGCAATGGAGAAGTCATTTTGTGTTATTTTATTTGTTAGTGATAATTCTGTTTCATCTAATAGAGTTCTTGAAGAAATTGAACATTATATATTTATAAAAAGTACATTTAGAAATTTTAAAAATATGGATTTGTTAAGTGTTTCCTTAGATGGATCTAGTTTTATAACAAAAGTTGATGATTTAAGAAGAAAAATTAATAGAAGTATAGTTAATAAAATTGATAAAATAATCCGTTCAACATCTTGTTTTGATGAAGAGGTTTTATTCGTTGATTTAACTCATCCCAATTATAATAAACAACTAATAGGAGCATTAGAAGCAGATTATAAGACTTATAATGGAAGTGAAGCACCTACCCTTGCATTAAAAACATCTAATCCTACAAAAACAAATGATAATAAATTTGCTGAAGCTTTAGAATACTATAATGCTAAAGATTATACAAAAGCCATCCCTCTTTTCTTAGAACTAGGTAATAATAATTATGTTGATGCGTATAATTATTTATGTGAATGTTATTTTAATCTAGCAGTAAATTATGAAAAAGGGTCTAATGGAAAAATTGATTTCGAGCTTGCCCAAAAGTACTATGGAATGGCATCAGATTTAGGGCATAAAGAAGCAAAGAAAAAATATGAAGAACTGTCAAATAAAATATTAAGGCAGGAACAAGATAAAAAATATGCCGAGGCTAAAAAATATTATGATGCTCAAGAATACACAAAATCCTTCCCACTATTTTTAGAACTAGGTAATAATAATTATGGTAATGCATACTTTTATCTAGGCTATTGTTATAAAAATGGATGTGGTGTTGAAAAGAATTATGAAGAGGCATTTAAATGGTATCAAAAAAGCTATGATTTTGGGTGTACTGCTGCAATAAACAATTTAGGAATTTGTTATGAAAATGGCCAGGGAGTCAAAAAAAATATAGATAAAGCCATTGAATTATATGAACTAGCTATAAAAAAATGTAATGAAAAATATGCTTATTATAATCTAGCAGGAATTTATGAAAATGGGTCTAATGGTAAGGTTGATCTTGAGCTTGCCCAAGAGAACTATAAAAAAGCAGCGGATTTGGGGTATGAAACAGCAAAGAAAAAATATGAAGAACTGTCAAATAAAATATTAAGGCAGGAACAAGATAAAAAATATGCCGAGGCTAAAAAATATTATAATGATAAAGAATATACAAAAGCCTTTCCAATTTTCTTAGAACTAGGTAATAATAATTATGTTGATGCATATAATTATTTAGGTGGATGTTATCAATATGGACGTGGTGTTGAAGAAAATTATAATGAGTCCTACAAATGGTATCAAAAAGGCATTGAAAATAGAGATTATAAATCTGCCAATTCTTTAGCATGGGAATATATATATGGTTCCTTTATTAAAAAAGGAGAAGAAGTTGAATATGTTAGTGTTATAGATGATATAGATAAAGCCATTGAATTATATAATTTAGCGCTTGAATTTAAAGAAAATGGTGATTCTTACTATGGATTAGGTGAAATATATGAAAAAGAATACTATGGTAAAATGGACCTTGAACTTGCAGCTAAGTATTATAAAAAAGCAGCCGATTTAGGATATTATTTGGCTGAATTGAAGCTAAAAGAAAGAAAAATAAAAAAATATTTAAAATAGTGGATCTAAAAAACTATGACAATCGTTTTACCTGTTCGATTGTCATTTTTATATATTTGAATATAAATTATATTGTCGGTTACTTTTATCTTTTCATTTTCTTAAAATTAGTATATTATAGATATGAGGTATAAATATGAAACAAAAAATAATTAACACTTGTTGGTGCGGAAGTGGAAAAAAATATAAAACATGCCACTATATGTTTGACCAACGATTAAATGCTTATAAAAAGGATGGATATATAATTCCTCCTCATAAATTTATTAAAAATGATATCCAAATAGAAGGTATTAAAGAAGCTTCTAAGATAAACAATGGTATGCTTGATTATATTGGAGAAAATATTAAGGCCGGTATTACAACCGATGATATTGATCAAATGTGTCAAAAATATCTTCGTGAACATAATGCTCATTCAGCTGATTTAGGATACCAAGGATATCCTAAAAGTATATGTACAGCTGTTAATGATGTAATATGCCATGGAATTCCTTCTAAGAATGTAGTATTAAAGGAAGGAGATATCATTAATGTTGATGCAACTACTGAATATAAAGGATATTATGCAGATGCATCAAGAATGTATATGATAGGAGAGGTTAAGGATAACGCTTCTAAATTAGTCAAAGTTACTAAGGAATGTTTAGAGGCTGCGATAGCTTCTATTGTTCCTTGGGAAACTACAACAGGACAAATTGGAATTGTTATTGAAGAAATTGCTCGTGCGAATGGATATAGTGTTGTAGAGGAATATTGTGGACATGGTGTAGGATTAAAAATGCATGAGGATCCATACATTCTTCATTATGATAACCATGAGGATGGATATTTAATAGTACCAGGTATGGTATTTACTATTGAGCCAATGATTAATGAAGGAAAGAAGGGTATTAGATTTAAATCTGGTGATACCTGGTCTTCTTATACAGTTGATGGTAAATTAAGCGCTCAATGGGAACATACTATTTTAATTACAGAAGATGGAGTAGAAATACTTAGTGCATAAAGAAGGTTTAAAAAAGCCTTCTTTTTTTAGTAATTTTAAAAATCATCGTCTACATATTTAGCGAGGTGATTTTTAAAATGAGAAAAAAATTATTTATGGTAGTATCAATATTATTTTTATTTATATTCTTAACTAATAATTCCCATGCTACAGAATTATTAAGTGGAGAGGCGAATGAATATAGTGTATCAATAAAAAATGGAGATTCTGATAGTACTAGTATGACCGTTAAAGGTTACATGATATATGAAAAATTTGATTTAAGTCAATATAAAATGGCTATTTTAGAATATTCTTCTTCAAATAGTAATGTAGGATATTTACTTTCTAATAAAAGTTATGTTAAGACAGCTTATTACGAATTAACTGATTTTGAAGGAAAATATGAAATAGTAGATAAAATATATACAGCCTTTGATACACAGGAATATCAGTATTTATATTTTATAAAGTATGAAAATAAGACTATTTCACCAAGAGCTACCGCTACATTTAAGCTTTCATATACTTATTTATATTTAGAGGGATTAGACTATTATGATGTTATATATCATGGTGAAACACAATTTACAATAGATGATACTCTTCATGATGTTAGTGATTTAAGAGATTATGTTACGGTAATAGCTCCTTATGATGTTGAAATAACCTTGATTAGTGATAATTATACTTCAAATTATAATAAATCAGGAAGCTATTATGTAACCTATAGTGTTATTGGTAAAGAATATGATGAGGAATTTAGTATTTTATTTATAGTAAAAACAAATAAATTACCGGAAATTGAAGAAGGCGATGCCGTTACAGTAATAGATGTTGATAATATGATTAGCTTAGAAACTATTAAATCATATTTTACCGCAACTGATTATGAGGATGGAGATATAACTGCAAATATTGTTTTTGAAACTAATTATGACGAAAACGTCAAAAAGGTTGGAGAATATTATTTATTATCAACAATTACTGATAGTGATGGAAATACGGTAACCTTAAATACTAAAATTTATGTTATAGATACAGCTCCACCTATTGTATATAATAGTGTTGTTGAGGTTAATAATAATAAGCAATATAGCTATGATGAAATATTTGAATTAATGGATGTAAGAGATAATTATGCGACTACATTTACATATGAAATAATTACCGATGAATATAGCGATAATTATAATATGCCAGGAAAGCATTATATAGAATATAATATTTCAGATGGATATAATTATAATCAAACTACAGTAGAGATAATAGTAAAGGATTTAATTAGTCCAGTATTAAATATAACTAATATTACTACCTCTCATACTGTTAAGGTAACAACAGAAGAAATGTATGATAATATTAGTGTAATTGAGGATTCAAGCTATGAAATAACTCTAGATACAAGCGCTTATGATGCTAGTTATAATAAAAGAGGAGATTATAAGGTTCTTGTTAGCGTAACTGACAATGCTGGGAATATAACAACAGGAGAGCTTATTATAACTGTTACCTCTAATGAATTACCTGTTATCTATTATAATAATAGTGTAAGGGTTTATTCTGACACTATATTAACTCATGATAATCTAATTGCTTTTTTAAAGGAAATATCTACTACAAGCTACGATGAAACAGCAGTGAGTGTTGTAGAAAGTGATTATTTTAAAACCCCTTCTAAGGTTGGAGAATATAATGTGGTAATGACGACTACCTTCTCTGATGGAAGTGTTGTTAAAGAGAATTATAGTATTTTAGTATTGGCTAATCAGGTTACTACTACTAAAAGAAGCTTTTTATCTAAGATAGGATATTTCTTTAAAAAGCTAGGAAGAAGTATAGTGAATTTTTTTAAGAAAATATTTTCATTTCTATTTTAAGCACCATTAGGTGCTTTTTCATTATTGTGATATAATAAGTTGAGGTGCTTATTAAATGTCAGTAAAGGAAAACTTTGAAAGAGATATAATAAAAAAATATAGAAGTGTTTTATGGGCAAAGTTTATAAGAGCTATTCAAGACTATAAAATGATAGAGCCTAATGATAAGGTATGTGTTGCGATTAGTGGAGGTAAGGATTCTTTACTTTTAGCTAAGCTTATGCAGGAAGTCTCTATTCATGGTAATTTTCCTTTTGAAATAGAATTTGTCGCAATGAATCCAGGTTTTACCGAGGCAAATAAGGAATTACTTTTAAAAAATTGTGAATTACTTGGAATACCTGTTAAATTAATGGATTCAAATGTATTTGAGGTTGCCAACAAAATGATGCCAGAAAAGCCCTGTTATATGTGTGCTAGAATGAGAAGAGGATTCTTATATGCTAGAGCTAAGGAATTAGGTTGTAATAAGCTAGCATTAGGACATCATTTTAATGATGTTATAGAAACAACCCTAATGAATATTTTATATGCCGGATGCTTTAAAACAATGGTTCCCAAGGTTAAGGCTGAGAACTTTGATGATATAGAGCTTATTAGACCAATGGTTTATATTAAGGAAAAGGATATAAAAAGAATTATGAAAAACAATGGTATTGAAACAATGAACTGTGGATGTAAGGTTGCAAGTGGAGAAATACCATCAAAAAGAAAAGAAGTTAAGGAGCTTATAGCTAAGCTATGTGAGGATAATAAGGTTATAGACCAAAATATTTTTATGTCAGCCGCAAATGTTAATTTAACCGGAATTTTAGGATATAAAACAGATGAAGAGTTTTTTGACTTTAATGATATATATGAAGGAGTTGATAAAAAATGATATTAACCGTTATAACTGATTATTTATTAGATATATTATTACCACTTGCGATTACATTTGTATTTACTTGGTTTATAGGGCTTGAAAGACAAAACATTGGAAAGAGTGCTGGAATTAGTGCCCATGTGTTGCTTGGTATATCATGTTGTGGTATTGCTTTATTACAACAACATATAAATATAACAAATAACAATTCTGATAACCAACGTTTAATAGCTGGAGCTATTACAGGTATTGGATTTTTAGGAGCTGGAGTTATATTAAAGGGTACTAAATCAATTACAGGACTTACTACTGCCGCAACTTTATTTTCAGCTGCTGTAATAGGTATAATAATAGGTATGCAGGTATATAAGCTAGGTATAACTGTAGGTGTTTTTATTATGGGATTTATATATATTAGGGATATTAGTAGAAAAATTAATCCATTTAAATCACATCGTGGTCATGATTATCATTTTGAAGATGAAATTAAGGATGAAATAGATCATAAGGAGGATAAATAATAATGTATGATGATGCAATATGTGCAATAGCTACTCCTTATGGTGTTGGGGCTATTAGTGTAATAAGGACTAGTGGTAGGAATTCTATTGAGCTTCTTAATAAGGTATTTAAGGGTAAGGATTTAACTAAGGTAGCCCCAAATACTATAAACTATGGATATATTGTTGATAATGGTGATATTATTGATGAGGTTATGGTTAGTGTATTTCATAGCCCTAAATCATTTACAACTGAAAACAGCTGCGAAATATCCTGCCATGGAGGAGTATTTAACACTAATAAGGTATTAGAGGTATTATTATCAAATGGCTTTAGACTTGCTAATCCTGGAGAGTTTTCAACAAGAGCGTTCTTAAATGGAAGAATTGATTTAACTGAAAGCGAAGCTATAATGGATATAATATCTGCAGATAATAATATAGCTCTAAAATCAGCTATAAATAGCTTAAGAAGCTCAACTAAAAAGCTTGTAAATAGCCTAAGAGAGGAAATACTTAATGTTATAGCTCAAATAGAGGTAAATATTGATTATCCCGAATATGATGATGCGATAGTTATGACTAATGATATTATTTTGCCAAGCCTTAATAAGCTTATAGATAGAATGGAGGATGTATTAAATCATTCATATATATCTAATATGGCTATACATGGTATAAAAACCGCTATAATTGGTAGACCAAATGTTGGGAAAAGTAGCCTATTAAATATGCTTTTAGATGAAGAAAAGGCTATTGTTACAAGTGTTGCAGGTACAACTCGTGATTTAGTTGAAGGAAAGCTAAGTCTAGGAAATGTAACCTTAAATTTAATAGATACTGCTGGTATTAGGGAATCTAGTGATATAGTAGAAAAAATAGGAATAGATAAATCTAAAAGACTCATAGAAGAGGCTGAGCTTATTTTACTTGTATTAGATAGCTCTATGGATTTGACAGATATTGATAAGGAGCTATTAAATCTAACCAAAAATAAAAGAAGAATTATTATTGCTAATAAATCTGATTTAGATAATAAATTAAAGCTAGATGATGCAATTTATATATCAGCTTTAAAACAAGAGGGATTAGAGGAATTAGAAAAAAATATTATTAATGTAACTAAGCTTAATGAATTTAATGTAGATAATCAAAACTATTTATCTAATGTAAGACATATCTCATTATTAAAGGAAGCCTTAACAAATTTAAAACAAGCAAAAGAAGCATGTATAAATATGCTAGAAGTGGATATGATAGAAATAGATATCAAGGAAGCATGGCTAAAGCTTGGAGAAATTACTGGTGATACTAATCCAGATAATCTTATTACAGAGCTGTTTAGTAAGTTTTGTTTAGGAAAATAATTTTTGTGATACTTTTTCCTTTATGATAGGTCTAAAAATATTATCATATATATAGGAAACGGGTTACTCTCTCCCCACTCTTTATGATGATTTCCCGTTTCTAATCACCTGCAACATTTTTTTATAGCAGGGAATAAAAGGACTTAGAACTATTAGTTTTCTTCCCTCAATCATTTACTTTTAGTTCTAAGTTCTTTTTTTTATTTTTGAAAGAAGGAAATAATATGAAGGATTTTATTTTTGCATGTAATGTTTTATTACCAATTATAATACCGATTTTACTGGGGTATTTATTAAAAAGATTAAAGTTTTTTAAAGAAGGATTTTTAGCTCAGGCTAATAAATTTGTATTTACAATATTTATTCCTATCCTTTTATTTAGCAATTTATATACAGCAGACTTAACGACTATTAATTGGAAGCTTGTTGGTTTTGCGGCTGTATCAATTATTATTTTATTCTTAATTGGATTAGTGGTTGCATTATTCTTTCCAGATAGAAAACAAAAGGGTGTAATAGTTCAAGCAGCCTTTAGATCAAATTATGCAATTATAGGTATTCCTCTTGCAACTATGCTTGGGGGTGAATCAGCAAAGGCTGCAGCTTCAGTGGTTGCGGCAGTAAGTGTTCCTTTATTTAATATCTTAGCCGTTATAGCACTTACAATGTATGATCATGAGGATGGTCAAAGGATAAATGTTAAAAATATTCTTTATAAGATTGTAACAAATCCATTAATTATTGGTGTTGTTTGTGGATTAGTAGTATGTGGTATTAATACATTAATTGGTATGGATAAAGTAAAAAATCTTTTACATCCAGTTGATGAAAATGGAAATGATTTAAGAGAAGGTTTATATTTTATTTATAGATCAATAAAGGATTTAGGTGGTATTGCAACTCCCCTAGCCTTAGTTATTTTAGGTGGTAGATTTGAGTTCTCTGCAGTAAAAAAATTGTGGAAGCAACTTACAGTTTCAGTATTATTAAGACTTGTTATTACTCCAGCAGTATTTTTATATGCAGCCCATTTATTTAAATTTGAGGATGCT
The DNA here is from genome assembly GCA_051874255.1 of Anaeroplasmataceae bacterium. Taxonomy (GTDB): domain Bacteria; phylum Bacillota_I; class Bacilli_A; order Acholeplasmatales; family Anaeroplasmataceae; genus UBA3206. Next base: position 7,684 of record JBJEFR010000116.1, on the reverse strand, counting down.
ACTGACTATGCAATATTAGTTGCGTTATTCGCAACACCTATTGCAGTTTCTAGTGCACCTATGGCTGCTCAAATGGGCCAAGATGAGGAGCTTGCAGGTCAAATAGTAGTATGGACAAGTGCATTATCTGCAGTATCTTTATTTGTAATAATACTAATTTTAAGAACTGTTGGAAAATTTTAAAATATAGGATCGTATGATCCTTATTTTTTTGGTGGATTATGAAAAAACATTTAAAGCAAAATTTATTAGCCCTTTTAACTGCAATAATATGGGGGTTTGCCTTTGTGGCTCAAAGTAAAGCCTCAGGAAATATATCCCCGTTTACCTTTAATGCAATAAGAGGAGCCTTAGCATTTATAATTTTATTTATTGTTACAATTATTATTAATGCTAGAAATAAAAAATTAAATATAGAAAAGCATACTGATAAGAAAATGCTAATAATAGGTGGTATAGTATGTGGTATTTTATTATTTATAGCATCTAATTTACAGCAATTTGGAATAGAAAAAACTAGTCCTGGTAAGGCTGGATTTTTGACAGCCTTATATATAGTTATAGTGCCTATTTTAGGATTATTTTTTAAAAAAGGCATTAATATAAATATAATTATTAGTGTAATTATAGCTGTAGTAGGTCTATATTTCTTATGTATAAAATCATCATTTAGTATATCTAAATATGACATAATGCTTATTTTATGTGCTGTATGTTTTTCATTCCATATAATATCTATAGATTATTTTGTATCCTTTAATGATGGAATAAAATTAAGTACCATTCAGTTTTTAGTAGTAGCAATATTATCTAGTATATGTATGTTAATATTTGAGGATGTATCTATTTCAAATATTAAAGCATCTATATGGCCTTTATTATATGCAGGAGTAATATCCAGTGCGATAGGATATACATTACAAATATTAGCTCAAAAGGATTCTAATCCAACTATAATATCTTTAATATTATCATTAGAATCAGTATTTAGTGTAATAGGTGGATTTATAATACTACATAATATTATGACTATAAAAGAATATATAGGATGTGCATTAATGCTTGTAGCAGTAATACTAGCAGAGCTTCCTAGTAGAAATAAAAAAACTAGTTTACGTATGTAACTAGTTTTTTATTTTAATATATATTCAATTTCATAATTATTATCTTTAGCATTAACCCTAGCTATACTACCACAAAGTACAGGTATTTGAGGCTTAACATGTCCAATATCCACATTCATTAAAATAGGTACTTTTAAATCACCTATGGCATATTTAATCATATCCTCCATAGATTTATCAAACATATCATTTGGGTTACAAGGTCTACCAAAAATAAATCCCTTGGCATTTTTAAACCATCCTGCTAGCTTCATTTGAATTAGTCTTCTTGATACCTCAATTATATTCATTTCACAGGCCTCTAAAAACCATATGATACTATCATATTTATCATTGAATTCTTTTACATGATCATATTTAGTACCAACAAGACAGCTTAATACATCAATACATCCTCCAATAATTCTACCTTCAAATGATATGATATTAGAAGGATAAGTAATTATTTTACTATTTTCGGTAAGATTAAGGTTAGTATATGGATTAGTTTCACTTTTAAAGGATTCTATTTCATACATAGGATATCCTTTAAATTTTAGTTTTTTACCAGTTAATAGATCTAATTGATCATTTTGATAATCGATAAAATAATCACTTCCAAATTCAGGTGCACATCCTCCATATATTGAGGCAATATCACATATTGTATTTAATAGGAAGGTTAAGTTAGTATTATCTGAATATCCCATAAACCATTTAGGTGCTATATTATTAAAATCAATTCCATCTAATATATTCATCATCATTTCTCCACCACCAACAGATAGTAGTAAAGAAGCATTACTATTAAAAGCATTATTGATTTCATCAGTAATGTTTTTGCTACTTGAACTTAGTAAGCCCTCTTGATTATAAATATATTTACCCTCTATAATATTAAATCCTAATTGTTTAAGATTAAATATGGCTTTTTTTAGTCTTGAATAATAAGGCTCAGTGCTACATCCGAATGATGGAGAGCATAAAAAAATAGTATCATTTTTAGATAAAAAATTAGGGTATTTCATTCTAATCACCTTTTTTATTATAGCATATTGTGATATTATTTAATAGGGTGATAAAGTTGGGATTTTTTAAAAGTTTATTTAAGTCAAGTGTTAAATATGTATACCCAAAGAAGTATTATAACTTTCCAGTTGTTCTTGATTATGAAATTAGACCTTTATATGATATGAAGGATAATTTAAGCTATATGCACGCTGAATTATTGTTTGAAAGTGATGAGTATTTTGTCATGTTCAAGGAATATCAGGGTGTAATGTATAAATATGTTATTATTAATGATTTTGATGAATATAAAAAATCACATATTACTGATGAGCTAATTGTTGCGAATAATTTAGGTAGAAAGTTTAAGTATGGATTAAATATTCAAAATATAGGAAGAATACCTACTGTTGAGATATATATAATTGCTACTATGAGTGAAGAGATCGTTAGATATAGTATTACATATCCAAAACAAGATAAAGATAAGTTTCAAATGGTTTTAGTATATGATGAGGAGAATAAAAGATTATTACAATTCCAATATACTAGGAAATCAGGACCTTTATATAATGAATTTAATATAGCTATGTATAAAGATATTAATGCTCATGATAAGGAGAATTACTAATATGTTTAAATGGATTTCTAATTTAAAAGCTAAATATTTATGGTTATTATTTTTAGGCTTTACCTTATTATCAGCACTAATGGTATATGTATTTACATTCATTAATAATAAAACAATAACCTTAATATTATTAATAATATTGTTTTTAATAACAGGTACTTTATTTGAGCTTGCTATAACTAAATCACTTACAAGAAAGCCTAAAGAAAATTATAATGAAATAATTCATGAGTTTGTAAGTTATGAAGAAATGGTAAACTCATTAAGAGAGAATAAGTTTAATTCACATAAGTTAAGCTATGGAGAAACCTTTATTAAAATAATAGATGAAACAGCATATAAGGTTATATTTATTAAGGATTTAGAAAAATATTTAGAGCCAACAGAAAAAGATAAATTAGGTAGTAATACTAAAGGATTAGATGATTGTAAAAGATTTGTTGGATTTGAAATATTTTATGATTATGATGATGATATGAAAATAAAAATGAGAAATTTCTCATTTTGTGGAGATAAGGTATTATATGAAGGCTTCTATGTGACAGAAAATGAGATAGTAGAGCCTAATTATATAGAACCATCTTTAGAATTTAAGGATGATTATGAAAAATTAAAGGAAATACTAGGTATAAAATAATGAATAAGAAGGTTATTACATATTTATTAGTATCTATTTTAATGCCAGTGGTAGTTGGTGGTATTTTATATTATTTTATAGAACCAATTCATAATAATTTATCATATACTATGATTGGTATATCATTATTACTTATAATATTTTTTATAGATATGCTTATATTAGAATATAAGGATAAAATGCTTAAATATTATATAGGATATATATTACTAGCTATATTTGATATTCTTTATATCATATTTATGGTATTTGCATATGATAATTATTTATATTCATTAATAGGATTAGTGGGATGTAATTTATTACCGGTATTAATAAATAAGATTCCAATGCTTTATTGTTTACTTGGGGTAGTAACATACCCAAGCATGTTATATACATTTGATGCAAGCTATATATTTTTCATATTATATGGCGTTTTAGTATTATCAATATTATTATTCAGTGTATATATGAAATTTAGGAAGACCACAATTTATTTAAACGATAATTATTAGTAGTAGGTGAAGTATATGACAAAACGTAGAAAGAAAAAAGGAATTAATAAGGTTATATTAATAATATTAATTATAATAATTATAGCTTTGATTGCTTTTGGTGTTTGGTCATATTTAAATGCATCTAAGGCAATAAACAATGCTAGTGTTAGTATAACTAATCTTAATAGTGATGGAAATACAGTTAAGTTTGATGCCTGTGTAGAGGGTGAAAAAATAGATTATTATGATATCTATTTAGTAGATAATAAAGATAATGAGGTAGAAGTAGTAAAGGAATCTAATAAATTCAGTCAAATAATTTCCTATGAAAAGAAGGTAAGCTATAGTACTGAATATAAGGTTAGAGTTAAAATATATAGTCCTATCTTATTTTTATATGAATTAGTAGGAGATTATGATGACGAGGCTACGATTACAACAGATGCAAAGCCTGTAGGTGAAGATGATGTTACAGAAGTGTTATATGATGATTTCCAAATTCATTTTATGATGCTTGGAAATGATAAGGCCGGAGATAGTATTTATATTAAGGCTGGGGAAACTGATGTACTTATTGATGCTGGAAGTCGTCAAGCATCAGTTGATACAACAAAAGAATATATTAATAGATATTGTAAAGACGGTTCTTTAGAATATGTTATCGCAACCCATGGAGATCAAGATCATATTGATGGATTTACTGATACAACTTCAAGAAAAGGAATATTTTCAAGCTATGAATGCAAAAATATCATTGATTTTGAGTATTCAACTAAAACTACGGCAACATATAATAAATATAAGGAACTAAGAGATACTGAGGTTTCAAATGGGGCAAATCATTATTATGCATCAGAATGTTGGAATGAAGAAAACGGAGCTAAAAGAGAATATCAGTTATCAAATAATGTAACAATGGAAGTATTATATAATAAGTATTATTTTGAAAAGTCTAGTGATGAGAATAATCACTCAGTTTCTTTAATGTTTACCTATACATCACAAGGTACTTCTAAATACTTTATGTTTACAGGTGACCTTGAAAAAGAAGGTGAAGAGGCAATGGCAGAGTATTATGATGGTTCAACACCAGAAAAAACATTGCCAACTGTTGATTTATTTAAGGCAGGACATCATGGAAGTAAGACCTCATCAAATGATTGCTTACTTGATATTATACAGCCTAAAATGTGTGTTGTATCTTGCTGCTGTGGTACTGATGAATATACAGAAAATATTGATAATCAATTCCCTACTCAAGAATTTATTAATCGAATTGCAAAATGGACAGATGCCGTTTATGTAACAACTATTTATGAAGAATTAGAATTATTAAATAATGAAATTAATACAACTGGATATAAGCCAATGAATGGTAATATTATTGTTTCTGCAGGTGCTTTAGGTATTGGATTATCATGTTCTAATAATACTACTAAGCTCAAGGATTCAGAATGGTTTAACACGGAAATAGAGATAAATGGAGAAAAACGTAAAATGAGGGTGTGGCCTGAAAGTTAGGAGGGATGACTTTGATAACAGCTTTAACTAGGGTATATAAACCGGAAATAACAAATTGTCCATTATGTGGAAGTAAGCTTAAATATAGATATACGGTTAGTAATAAGGTAATCCATTTTAGTAATGGAAAAAACATTAGAATTAAGAACTTAGGCTATAGCTGTATAAACCCTGATTGCAGTCATCCTAATGTTATTTATACTAGTCAGACTGCTGCAAAGCTATGTATTAAGGGATATACCTATTCATCTAAGGTTTTAGCTTTGATTTTATATTATAAGTCTATTGGTAAATCGCGAGAGGAAATATGCGACATGTTTTCTTTACAGGGGATAGAGATAAGTGATAGAAACATTGATATTATTTATGAAAAGCTATATCCAACACTAAACGCTGATTATAAAAAGAATATTGAGATAGAATATGGATATATGATGAAGGAATTTGGTCAAATAATGATATCAATTGATTCTATTGATTTACCTGATAAGCATAGACTTATAACAGTAAGGAACTTTTTTACATCAGCTATTATAGGTAAACATCTATTTAAACATGATGATGATCCTAATTTAAATATTTTAGATGATTATTTAAATAAGGATTTAAATATAACATTAGTTGCAACTATAAGACCAATATGGAATACATATAAGGAAATAGAAAGAAGAATAGATGCTTCTAAAACTAAAATTATTACTTATTTGAAATATTAGGTGAGAATATATGATATATAGCTTTAAAAATGATTATAATACTATTGCTTCTAAAGAGGTAATGGATAATTTAATTAAATATAGTGAGGAACAAAACATAGGCTATGGCTGTGATTATCACACAGAAAATGCTATTAAGCTTATAAAAAAAGAGCTTAATGATGATAATGTCCAAATTCATTTATTAATAGGTGGTACTAGTACTAATACTATAGCTATATCATCTATTTTAAGACCTTATGAAGCAGTAATAGCTGTTAAAACAGCACATATTAATGTTCATGAGACAGGAGCTATTGAAGCTACTGGACATAAAATTATAACTACCCAAGGAGATAATGGGAAAATAACAGTAAAAGAAATTAAAGAGATATGCGCTCTTCATAATGATAATCATATGGTTATGCCTAGAGTAGTATATATATCTAATTCAACTGAGATAGGTACTATTTATACATTATCTGAATTAAAAGCCATATATGAAGTATGCCATGAGCTAGGATTATATCTATATTTAGATGGAGCACGTCTTGCTAGTGCATTAACATCTGAGGTAAATGATATAGCTCTTAATGATTTAACTAAATATACGGATATGTTTTATATAGGTGCTACTAAAAATGGCGGAGCTATTGGAGAAGCCTTAATTATTGTTAATGATGATTTAAAGAAGAATATGGATTATATGATAAAAAATAAAGCGGGACTACTTGCCAAAGGCTTTATTACAGGAATAGTATTTGAAACATTATTTACAGATAAGCTTTATTTTAAATATGGAAAGAACGCTAATATATGTGCAATGTATATAAAAAATGAGCTATTAAATTTAGGATATAAGCTAAAATATGATACCTATACTAACCAAATATTTGTGATTTTACCTAATAATGTTATTGAAAAAATAAAGGATGATTATCTTTTTGAAATACAAGAAAAATATGAGGATAGTATGTTTATAAGATTATGCTGTAGCTATGATACCAAATTAGAAATGTGCAAAAATTTTATAAATGACTTAAAAAGAAAATAAATTTTTATAAAAATTAAAATATTTGAATAAAATTCGCTAGGCTATTTACATTTTAAAATTTATATTTTATAATAAATTTGTAAATAAATGGTAGGGAGTGTTGAATTATGTCAGAAAAATTACATTTAGATGAATATGATAAGAAGATTTTAACTTATTTACAAGAGGATGCAGCTATTTCTAATATAGACTTATCAAAAAAGATTGGACTTGCACCATCTTCATGTTTGTTAAGAACTAAAAATCTTAAAGAAAATAAAATTATTAAGAATTTTACTACAATAATTGATGAAAAGAAAATTGGATATGAGGTTACTGCCTTTGCGAAGGTGGCTTTAATGCCATTAAATAGAGAAAATTCAGCACGTTTTATAGAAGAGGTATTCTCAATTCCTCAAATTGTTGAGTGCTATACAATTACTGGAGACTGTGCATATTTATTAAAGGTATATGCCAAGGATTTAAAATTCTATAGAGATTTTGTTATTGATAAGCTAATGGCTATTCCAGGAGTTAGCCATGTTGAAACAATGATGGTTGTTGGTGTAGAAAAAGC
>JBJEFR010000115.1:0-19238 GCA_051874255.1 Anaeroplasmataceae bacterium | reverse complement strand
GAGAAGACTGTTACTATTTGCACTAGGTCCTCAACAAGTTCTTCATCTTGATTTTAATATTTCTGTTACCTTTTTTGTTGAATAATACTTCATACAAACAAAAACCTCCTATATATAATACAAATAAATTATACTATAAATAGGTGGTTTTATAAAGTTTTATAGGTTTATAGATACTGTTTTGTAACCTTTTTCTGTAGCTAGCTTACTATTTTTACCTACTATTTCTAAATAACCTTTTTTTAATAGCCATGCTAGAATTGCTTTATAAGATAATTTTTTCATATTGCCAGTAACATTTTTTTCATTAATCTTTCTAACAAATTGACTTATGGTTATAGTTTTCTCATATAAATCAGTTGTATCAGTTAATGCAAAAGGTATTCTGCCTTTCTTAACCTTATTGTTTTCTTTTATAAATTCCTTTATTGAATAAAGCATCCTAATAACATCTGAACGATTTATAATTGTGTCATCATTTAGTATTTCCCCTGTTTTAGGATCAATTCCTTTTGCCAAGGAATCAACAAACTCAAGCATTTTATCAGCATTATACATAATAAATCACCTTCACTTTTATATGATAAAACCATTATATCATTCAAATTTTAAAAATGGTGTGCACATTTTGGACACCATAAAAAAAGGAGGCAAATTAATACCTCCACTATACTATCTATTTAGTAATATATCCCTTTGCACATAAAAGCTCTGCAAGTAATACTGCACCACCAGCAGCTCCTCTTAATGTATTATGTGATAATCCAACAAACTTATAATCAAAAATAGAATCCTCTCTTAAACGACCTAAGCTAATTCCCATACCATTTTCAACCATTCTATCAAGCTTAGTTTGAGGACGATTATCCTCTTCAAAGTATGTTAAAAATTGCTTTGGCGCTGAAGGTAGATTAAGCTTTTGAGGTTCTCCACTATAATTTGCCCAACGCTTTAAAATTTCTTCTTTTGAAGGCTTCTTGTCATTAAATGACATAAATACTGCTGCAAGATGTCCATTTGATACTGCAACTCTTACACATTGTGCAGATATTTTTGGGCTTGTAGCATCAACTATTTCATCGCCTTGAACCTTACCAAAAATCTTAAGTGGCTCTTGTTCGCTCTTTTCTTCTTCTCCACCAATATAAGGAATACAGTTATCTACAATATCAGGGAATGTTTCAAAAGTCTTTCCTGCTCCTGAAATTGCTTGATATGTTGTACAAACAACCTCTTTAATTCCTAAATCCATAAGTGGTGCAAGTGCAGGCACATATGATTGTAATGAGCAATTTGATTTAACTGCAACAAATCCTTTTTTAGTTCCAAGTCTTTTTCTTTGTGCATTTATAATCTCTAAATGATCTGCATTAATTTCAGGTATAATCATAGGTACATCTGGAGTATGACGATGAGCACTATTGTTTGATACAACAGGGCATTCCATTTTAGCATACATATCCTCTAATGCTCTAATCTCATCCTTTTTCATATTTACAGCACAGAATACAAAATCAACCATTGAAACAATTTCTTTAGCATCATTTGTCGCATCATAGATTACCATGTCTTTAACAGAATCTGGCATTTCTTGTTCCATAGCCCATCTATTTCCAACTGCATCAATATATTTTTTTCCTTTTGAATTAGCGCTTGCTGCTAAGCATTTTATATTAAACCATGGATGGTTAGCTAATAAAGTTATAAATCTTTGTCCAACCATTCCAGTAGCTCCGATTATTCCAACATTAAACTTTTCCATACTAAGTTCCTCCCATATATATACATAAAATTATATTCAAACTTTTAATAAAACTCAAGTCTTTTTAACAAAAAAAAGAGCTTTTCTTGTTGAAAAGCTACTTTTTTACTAATTAATTAACTATTTCTCTGTTTACCTCAGGATCAACCTCTGGATTTGGAATAATTTCCTTATCTCCAATAACTTCTTCTGAAGCCTCTGCTTCCTTCTTGATTTCTTTTTCCTTAATAACTGTCTTTTCACCGTTATTATTTCCACCTTTAAATTTTTGATAATGAATTATTCCATCAACACCTAAATATAAAGCTGAAAGTAATACTAAAGCCATCATTACCCATGCAAGCTTATCAACTGTAAACTTATATGCAAAGCAGAATGTACCTAGAGTTATAAATGCAATATTAATAAAGAAGTTAATAAGAGTAATCTTTCTATCAAAGAATGCTCCCGCAAAGAAATGTAGTACTCCTCTTAAATAAATTACCACACCAATAAAATATCTATAATTTTCATCTAAAAAATCATAAAACTTTGTATCCTTATTTGATTGGAAATTAATACCTGCAATTAGGAAAAATATTGCCATTACTGCATCTATACATATTTCAACAAAAGTAACTAGTTTAAACCTTTTTGATATATTATTTGCTCTAATTATATAAACAATTCTTGCGATACATAATAGCGCTACTGCCGCACCTGAGGCAGTTATAATAATTTGCTTTGATGTATCATGATCAAAAATCATCCATAATCCTAAGGCTAGCAATACTGCAGCCGCAAACATTTTTATCCAGAATGCTGAATAGCTAAATGCTCCGTTTTTCTTTTCTGCTACAACTTGTTCTTCGTTTACCTTTTTATCTTCGCTTGTAGCTTCTACCTTTGTTTCTTCTTTTCTTTTTTTCATTTTAGTTCCTCCTACTAATTTATTTTTAAATCCTTAAGATTATTATATAACGAAATAATCGTTTTTTCATAGTCTTTATTCAAAACTCCTAAAATTACGTCAATTTCTCCTAATCCTTGAGCAATTAATTTGACATTAATATTATTATCTCCTAGCGTTTTAAATATAATACCGCTAATTCCAGTTCTTTCCTTCATATTTCTTCCAACAACTGCGATTAATGCCATTTCCTCACTAACCTCAATTGATTCAGGATTAACTGCAAGATTTATTTCTTTTATTATTTCATTTTGATTAATTCCTACTTCATTTTTAGATACAACAACACTTATTGAATCAATTCCTGTAGGTACATGTTCAATTGATATATTTCTATTTTCAAATATTTCTAATACCTTTCTAATAAAGCCTATTTCATTAGAAAGATGTCTTTTATATATATTATATGCAATAAAGCCTTTTTTACCAGCAATACCTGTTATAACATTATTTCCTGTAACACTTTCTTTAATATATGTCCCTTCACTTTCAGGCTCATTAGTATTTCTTAAATTAATAGGTATATTTAATTCTTGAACCGGAAAAATAGTTTCTTCATGTAAAACATTCGCACCCATATATGATAATTCCCTTAATTCCATATAGGTTAACTCTGATACCACTTTAGGATTTTTAACTATTCGAGGGTCAGCCATCATAATCCCTGAAACATCTGTCCAGTTTTCATATAAATTAACCTGTAGCGCTTTACTTAAAATAGAACCCGTTACATCGCTACCTCCACGACTTAAAAGCTTAATATTACCATCCATAAATGATCCATAAAATCCAGGGACTACTATTCCTGTTTCCTTATATGCTACTACTATTCTATTATTGGTTAGAGTTTCATCAAGATTTCCATCATTATTAAATTTAATAATATCCTTGGCATCAACAAATTGATAACCAAGATAAGCACTCATTAATTTAGCCGTTAGATATTCTCCTCTACTTACTAAATAAGACTCTAATATTGAAGGAATTAATTCATGCTTTATAATATCTAAATCATATTCTATTTCATATTGCAATTTAAGTTCGTCTCTTACCTCAACAAAGCGATCATAAAAAATCTCCCATTCATTACTATAGTCTATTCCATTACATACTTTATAATGCATTTTATATAATAAATCAGTTATTTTAATATCAGAATCATTTCTTTTACCAAGTGCTGAAACAACAATTACTTTTCTTTCATCATCACTTGATACAATCTTCTTGACCTTTTTAAATTGCTTGGCACAAGATAAACTTGACCCTCCAAACTTACAAACAATCATAACAAAACTCCTTATGTATTTATATAATACTATTATTATAGCATTATTTCAACAATAAAAGAGAGGATAAATTTTCCTCTCTTAGTTAAATAAAACATCCTCCATGTTATATAAACCATTAGGCTTTGATACAAGCCATTTACTTCCTGCAACAGCTCCAACAGCAAAAATAGCCTTAGAATGAGCCTCGTGCTTAAATTCTAAAACCTCATCATTTCCAGCAAATATTACCGAATGCTCACCAACTATTGTTCCACCGCGAACGGCATGAACTCCAATTTCCTTATAAGGATTTCTCTTTGATGAACCAACACGGCCATTTACTACTTCAAAATCACCTTGTGACTTTATAGTATCAACAAGCATCTTAGCTGTACCACTTGGAGCATCAATCTTCTTATTATGGTGTTTTTCAATAACCTCAATATCAAATTTATCCTTTAATATTGGAGTAACTTCTCTTATAACTCTATTTAATAATATTACTCCAAGCGAAAAATTTGATGAATATAATACTGGTGCATAATTTGCAAGATCATGAATTTGTTCAATTTGGCTTGCTGAAAAGCCCGTTGTTGCAATAACAACTGGTGTATGATTTTTCTTAACAAAATCGCAAATCATATTTAAATTTGCTGGATGAGAGAAATCAATAATAACATCAATATCATCCTTAATATCAAATAATGATTCTAAATAACCTATACTTACTATTCCTACTAGTTTATCATTTGGTTCAAAATTATCATGAACAATTTTGCCCATTGTTCCATATCCTACTAAAGCAATATTCATATTATAATGTTCCTTTCATCTCATCAAGTGAAACCTTTAACACTTGGAACTTTGAATCACTCATTTCATCAAGTGGCATTCTTAATGGTCCTACATTATATCCTAAATAATTCATAGCCTTTTTAACTGGAATAGGATTTGTTTCTAAGAATAATCCGTGAATTAAATCTAAATACTTAATTTGAGTTTGTCTAGCTCGCTCAATATTTCCATTCATAAAATCATAGCACATATCATGAACTGTTCTTGGCATAATATTACTCCATACTGAAATAACCCCTACAGCACCTAAACTCATAAGTGGTAAAACAATATCATCATTTCCAGAATACATAACAAACTCATCATTTAAACAATGTGCAATTTTACCTGCATATGTTAAATCTCCTGAGGCTTCTTTAATTCCAATAATATTTGGATGCTTACTTAAAATCTCAACAGCATGTACGGAAATAGAACATCCTGTTCTTCCTGGTACATTATACATAATAATTGGTTTTGGTGATGCATCAGCAATAGCTGTAAAATGCTTAATCATACCACTTTCATTTGTCTTGTTATAATATGGAGTTATAACAAGTAATGCATCAGCACCCATATTTCCATATTTTACAGTATAATCAATAGCTGTTTTAGTACTATTAGATCCACTTCCTACTATAATAGGAATTCTCTTATTAGCCTTCTTTATAGAATATTCAATAATTTTTTCTTCTTCTTCGAATTCTAAAGTTGAAGCTTCTCCTGTTGTTCCTAAAATAACTATTCCATCAGTTTTATTTTCAATATGAAACTCTATTAATTCTCCTAGCTTTTCATAATTTACGCTTCCGTCCTCATTCATTGGCGTTATTAGCGCAACAATTGATCCCTTAATCATAATAATCCTCCATCTTTCACTTTTATTTTATGAAATAAATGTTAGTTTTGATAATTAAAATTCATCATATGGCATAGAACAATCATTTCTATATAGATCTTCATATGTTTCTCTTTTAATTACAACTCTAGCCTTATTACCATTTACAAATACAACTGCAGGTGTTTGTGCCTTATTATAGTGGCTTGACATTGAATATCCGTATGCACCTGTTGTATAAACACACATAATATCTCCACGTTTTGCAGGTTGAAGATTAATCTCCTCAATAATAATATCTCCTGATTCACAGCACTTACCAGCTACACAAACTTTCTCAGTCTTTTGCGCATCCATATTAGTTGCGATATCAGCTGCATATTTTGCTTGATATAATGCCGGACGGATGTTATCAGCCATACCACCATCAATAAAATAATATTTCTTATTAGGTGTAACCTTTGTATTTCCAACTGTATATAATGTATATCCACTTTCGGCAACAATGCTTCTACCTGGTTCAATAATTAGCTCTTCAATCTTAACATTGTTTGCATGTAGCTGTTCTTCAACTCTCTTAATAACTAGCTGTGCAACAGTTGGAACTGCAATTGGATGATCCTCATCTGTATATTTTACTCCAAATCCTCCACCAAGGTTTAGTGTTAAGGTTTCAGGGAATTTAGTTAAATACTTAACTAGCTTATCAATCGCAGCATAAAAGGCATTAATTTCAAATATTTGTGATCCAATATGAGAATGGAATCCCTTAAATACTAGGTTTTTACTTTCTCTTACTAGACTAATGCATTTATTAATATCATCACTATCAAGTAACATACCAAATTTTGAATCAATATGGCTAGTTACAATAAATTTATGAGTATGTGCATCTACTCCTGAATTAAGTCTAAATAATACATTAGCCTTCTTATTTAGTCTACCTGCAATTTCATCTAATAATGTAAGCTCATCATAGCTATCTACTACCATATTTAATACATCATTATTTAAGGCAAATTCTACCTCACTAGCTTGTTTATTATTTCCGTGGAAATAAATATTTTCCTTAGTAACTCCTGACTTTAACGCTGCATAAAGCTCACCACCTGATACAACATCACTACCAAGTCCATTTTTCTCTACTAGCTTATACATTTCCATACATGCAAATGCTTTTGATGCAAATAAAACCTTAGTTTTAAATTCATTGCTCTTAAAGTTGCTTACATATTCACCCATTAGTTTAACCATATTTGCTTCATCGTAAACATAAAGTGGTGTTTGATACTTTTCTGCTAATTCTTTACATGTAATATTTCCAATTTTTAATTCCATAATATTCCTCCTACTAAAAAGAAAAGACGTCCTTGGGCGTCTTAATAATCATACTTTTCAAAATTATTTTAGCGCCTCTACATATTTTTATGTAGGAGTGTTATAGATATTCTCTATAACCCCATGAATATATTATGCCTAATATATCATTCGGCGATGGTTACCTTTCCTATATTTCATCAAATGCCTTCTCCATATAGTACTATTTTGCATCGCTACCTCTATTCTTTTGTCACATTATACATCTAATACAAAATATTGTCAAACTATAATTTATAAATGTTTAAAATATTCTAAAATTTCCTTATAATATTTCATAGTATCTGAAATATCTCTACATTTATTAGAATCCAAACTATATTCTAAATCTATTTTTCCTTTATTCATAATAATAATTTTATCTGATAAGTATAAAGCTTCTTCTATACTATGAGTTACCATTATCATTGTTTTTTTATTAGAATTCCATAGTTCTACAATATGATTTAAAATTTTATATCTGTTAGCCTCATCAAGTGAAGCCAATGCTTCATCGGAAAGCACTATATCTCCATCATAAATAAAAGCTCTAGCTATATTCACTCTTTTTCTTTCTCCACCACTAAGATATTTAGGATATTTATCCTTCAAATGGCTTATATTCAATATAGCTAAAATATTATCTATTTTTTCAATATCATTGTTTACTATTTTCAAGTTGTCTAAAACTGTTATAAAATCAACTAATCTATCCTCTTGAAATATATATGAAAACCTATCATACATATCTATATTACCTGTATACTCCGTAAGTCCACATATACTTTTTAGTAATGTTGTCTTACCTGAACCAGATGGTCCTAAGATAGATGTAATTTTGTTATCTGGTATCTCTAAATTAATATTATCTAATGCTTTTATATCATCATAGATTACTGTTAAGTCACTTATTTTCAAACAGATAACCTCCTTCCGATATATTTAACCATAGCTTCCATTATAGATCCTACTATTATACATAATATAGCTAGAGCAAATAGTCTTGATGTTTCAAGCCATATTTTTTCGTATTGCATCATTTTACCAATACTATATCTTGCACCTGAGAGTGCTTCTGCAGCAATAACTAGCTTAAGCCCTAAATTAAGTGAACCTGCAGCACCGATAGTTAAAGGTAGCTTTATAGTTGGAATATAAATTTTAGTTATAATATTTTTTTTACTAACATTATATATTTTAGCCATTTCTAAAATATCTGTTGATATCATACTTAAGCTAGCTATTATATTAGAATAAATAACTGGCATTAGGACAATAAACGTCACAACAATAGGTGTTGTGCTTGGATTCATCCAAATAATTAAAATTAAAATAATAGCCATTGTAGGAATTCCTCTAATTATAGAAATTAAGGGACTTATAATTTTTCTTCCTATTTCATACTTATATGATAACAAAGCTAATATAAATGCTATAGCATATGATAAAACAAAAGCACATAGCATTCTTAAAATACTCATTAATAGAGCTTTATATAAGGATAAACTACCTAAATAATTAAATAATTCTTTTATAGCCTTTATTGGAGATGGTAATATTAATTCAACATCAACAATTAAAGATGAAATAAACCATATTAAAATAATGCTTAATACAACAATTAAGGGATAGGTTATATTTAATATAGTTTTTTTCATAATGCTCCTTTCATCTAGAATTCATAATAGAAATTATCATCTAGAGTAATTTTCATTAAATCTAATACATATTTGTTAATAACATTTTTTTCAAGACAAGCCTTTTTAAGACCAAGATTACATCTAGCTATAGTATCAGTAGTAAATGTTAAGCCTGATAATGCAGAGTCATATTTTTCAAATATAGAATTAATACTAGCTACATTACTATTAATGAATTCAACATTCAAGCTCATTTTCTCATATAGCTTATCTACTAAGCCTTTACTTAAAACACTACTTTTTCCTACCAATGAAGCTTGAGGATAACTTGAACCACCAGCTATTTTTTGATATTCAGCTTGGAAATCAACTGCAATTTTAAGCTTTTCTCCGACCTTAATCATAGCCTGAGTTACTTGAGGTTCTCCTAAAACTCCTAATGCTTCTTCATTCTTTGTGCTTGCTTGTTTTAAAAGTGGTATTATCTCCGATGCACTTTCTTTACTTGAAATAACAACCTTAGATGTTACTGCTTCATCACCAGTCTCATAAGGAATATTGTTAGAGCTTAAAATATAGGTAAGCATTTGTAAAGTAGTACCTGTTGTAACATATATAACCTTACCTATAAGTGATTCTAAGGAATTAGAATCCATAGTAGTAACAATATAAAGATTACCAAAAACATTATTAGTTAACATCTTTATATCAATTCCTTTGTTATAAAGCTGAGCTGCCATAACAGTTGGCATTATAGCTAAATCAGCCTTTCCAGAAGAGTAATATGTAGATATATCAGATGCTGAAACAATATTAAATTCAAATTCCTTACCATCATATTCAAACCCATCATTAAGCATATTTGTTAATGCCAAGGCAGGAGTACCATCAGGTAAATAAACCTGGATTTTACTATTATTTGATTTACATGAGGTAACTACAAATAATAGTGATATAAAAATAAACAATAAAACATATTTTATTTTTTTCATATTATTGCCTCTATTTCTTAATATCTAAAAGATTACTCTTATCTTTAAAAGTAGTATGTAATAATTCATGAGCCTTATGACTTCCTGGACTTTCAAGGAAGCTATCATATAGTTTTATAATATTAGGATTTTCATGACAGAATCTTAATGGCTGAGCACTATTATCCTTAGCATATAGATTTAAATTACGTTGTTGTCTTACTGATTCCTGCATTGGTCGTTTAACCTTTGGTTGTCCACCACCATTAACGCAACCACCCTTGCAAGCCATTATTTCTACAAAATCTAATTCTATTTCTTTATTCTTAATTTGTTCTAATAATTTTTTAGCCTCACTCATTTGACTCACAGCTGCAACCCTAAGGGTTACATCACCTAAGGATACTGTAGCTATTTTTAGATTCTCTATTCCTCTAATAGGCTCACACATTTTAATATCCTCTTCAGTCATATTTCTACCATTTATAAAATAGAAGGCTGTACGTAAGGCTGCTTGCATTACTCCGCCAGTGTTTCCAAAAATTAATCCACTGCTTGACCCTGTACCAAACAAGGAATCAAACTTTCCATCTTCTAAATTAACAAAATCAATTCCAGCCTCTTTAATAAGCTCGGCAAGCTCTACTGTAGTAATAACAATATCAACATCAGGATTTTTAGCACCAGAGCAATTTAATTCTTCACGTAGGGCTTCAGTTTTTTTAGCAGTGCATGGCGCAACAACTACATTTATAATATCATCTGGATTAATATTCATATTTTGGGCAAAATAAGTCTTTACGATGGTACCTTGCATCGCAATTGGACTTTTAGCTGATGATAAATTTGATATGAATTCAGGATAATACATTTCACACATTTTTACCCATGCAGGGCAGCATGAAGTAAACATTGGAAAATTATTACTTTTTTCTTTAATTCTACTTACTAATTCATTAGCCTCTTCCATTATGGTAAGGTCAGCACCACATACTACATCTAATACATAATCTGCACCTAATGCTTTAATAGCACTAACCATTTTTCCTTCAACAAATGATCCCTTTAAAAGCTCAAACTCATCACCAAGACCTACTCTAACAGCAGGTGCTGTATTAAATACAACAATTTTATCACTCTTTAAGGCATCCTTAACTCTTTCTATATCACTTTTGGGTGTAATTGCATTAAATGGGCATGCTTGAACACATTGTCCACAGTTAATACAAATTGCATTATTTCCAGTTTTTTCTAAATCATAAAAACCGAATACTCCTATTTCGTTTTGACAAGTTTTTTGACATAATTTGCATTTTTTACATTTAGAATCATCAACCATTATTGACATATTATCATCTTCAATTAATACTCTATGCTCGAATCCTTCTACTTTTACCATAATATTTTCTCCTCTAACTTAGTCTTATTATAATTTCCTTAAGCTTATTAATAAATCTGTCCGAACTTACCTTAACTAATTCTTTTATTTTTCTCGTTCCATCACAAACATCTACCTTTAGGCCTGTTGTGTTATTATGCACAAAGTTGTTACTTAGCCTATACCACTCATAATATTCAGCTATATTACCAACTGATGCTACTTCCTTTATAGTATATTTATAGTCTTCGTCTTTAATTTCAACTAATGATTCAATAAACCCATATTGTAAATATCCATCTGGTTTATCCTTGTAAAAATTTCTTAATTCATAATTATTTTGATTAGTAGCTTTATATGATAAATATTTTTCGTGAAGTAGAAATCTATCTGCTATATTAGGATTAACTAAAATAGAATTCATTAGAATATAAGTCTCTATATACTTTCTAAATATGGAAAATGCATCCTCTATATTTCCTATTTTTAATAATGAATCTATTGATAAAGCATTCTTATAAATAGAATTATATTGTCTTTTAAAATATGAAATATAAGCATTATCATTAAAATAATTATTAAATAATTCTTCAAATTGTTTACTTGATATTTCACTAAGTGCTATTTTCATTTTCTCTAATGTTTCTTTCAATTTTTCACACTTCTTTACTAATAAGATAGCTTAGATTTACTTTTTGACTATCTCTTATTTAGTTTAACACATTTTATTAAATAATGCTATAATAACTATATAAATCTATGTGAGGTTATTATTATGAAATTTATTGATGCACATATTCATGTTTGTAAATATATTAACGGTATAGGTTCAAGAGGAGAGCTTATTCCTATTGGAAATGGAATGGCAAGCTATGCCGATGGTACTACATTTAGAATAATTCCAGAAGGCTTAGGAGATACTGGTTTTTCAATTGAAACTGCCAATAAAGTTTTAAAAGAAAACAATATTGAAAAAGCCGTTATACTTCAAGGCAACTATTTAGGCTTTCAAAACCTATACGCCTATGAAGCAACTCAAAAATATCCAAGTATTTTTAAAGCAGCATGTACATATGATCCATTTTCATACAATAGAGAAAAAATAGCATATCATTTATTTGAAGAACTTAAATTTAAAATAATGAAGCTAGAATGCTCAAATGGATCAGGATTTATGGCAAATCATAGCACCTTTGATATAGATTCTAGTATTATGTATGAAATATATGAAAAAGCAAGAAAATATCATTTAACCTTAGTTTTTGATATTGGTAGGCCTAACAACAATTGTTATCAAGTTGATAAACTAGTAAAGATAATTAAAGAATATCCTGATGTAACTTTTGTAATATGTCATTTATTAGCTCACCAGGTAGATCAACTAGATTTATTAAATACTAATCTTCCTAAATTTAAACTTCCTAATGTGTATTTTGATTTAGCATCAGTAATTAATAATACTAAGCCTGAAGTGTTCCCTTATCCTACTGCTTCCTTATATTTACATAGGGCTATTGAAATATTAGGTAGCGAGCATTTAATGTGGGGTACTGATATGCCATCAGGAATAACTAAAGATACATACAAGCATAACATTGAATGGATATTAAATGATCCTACAATAAGTAATAGTGATAAGGAAAATATTTTTTATAACACAGCATATAATGTTTATTTTAAAGAGTAGATGCCCTCTACTCTTTAAAAACTATAAATAATACTCAATTTTTTTATTTTATTGTTGACATCTAATATTTTTTTTTATATAATTCTAAATGCAGTGTTTAAAACACTAGCATATAAATGCGGGTATGGCGGAACTGGCAGACGCGCTAGACTTAGAATCTAGTTCCCACGGAGTGCAGGTTCGATTCCTGTTACCCGCACCACTTTTCTTTACAATAAAGGACTTAGAGTCCTTTTTTATTTTTATAATCTAATATATTTATAAAAAAATACCCTTAAGTTTTAGATTAGCTAATAAAACTTAAGGGTTATATATTTTTTTTATTAATTATCCATTCTAGGATAAATATCATTTTTAAACTCCTCCCAATTAGATAAAAGAACATCTAATACATAAGGATCAAATTGCTTTCCGCTTTCCTCCTTTAAAATAGAATATGATTTTTCAAAACTAAAGGCTTCTTTATATTGTCTTTTAGATAACAAAGCATCTAAAACATCAGCTACCGCCATTATTCTTGCGCAAAGTGGAATATCATTTCCTTTTAAATTTGAAGGGTATCCATTTCCATCAAATCGTTCATGATGATATAGACATACCTCCTCAACTACTTTTAGATAGTCTTTATTTACATTATTACCAAAGCTTTCAAGAAGTTCTACCCCATATTCAGGATGCTTTTTCATTTCTGCATATTCTTCTTCTGTAAGTTTACCACTTTTACATAATATTGCGTCAGGAATATGAATTTTACCAATATCATGAAGTGGAGCCGATTCAATAATAAATAAAGCATACTCTTCTGTTAAATCATCCTTAAAAAAATTTCCTTCCTGAAGCTTTTCTGTTAAAAACCTTACATATTTTGCTGTATTTTTAATATGGTCTCCCGTAATTTGATCTCTACATTCAATTACTGATGCTAAAGAAACAATAAGATTTTGTTGATTTTCTAAAAGCTCTTTAGATAATTTCAAATTATTTTCTTGGGTTTCTAATAATTTATTTGTTCTAGTTTCTAACACGTTATTCAAATGAATTACCATAGGTACAATCCCCAAAACAACAAAAATTTTAGGCATCGCAAAAAACAATAAATTTAATAACCAATTAGGAGTTGTATTTATACTATATTCACCCATATTTTTTAAAAATTCGCTTGTTCTAGTATACGTATAATAAATCATATTTGCATCACAAATTCCAAAGTAATAGCCACATATTACTGAGCATATTATAGAAACTGATGTTGTGGCATAAGAAAACCAAACTACCTTCTTACTTCTATATTGAGCTGAATAAATAATCGGAAATGCTATAGCAATCACAGCATGATAAGTTAAGCAAGTAACTATAAAGCCATATAAAATTGATACAATTGTTAACAATATATATTTAACATAGCTTTTAGATAAATCAAGTACATATGACAATATCATAGTTATTATACAAATTATAGTTCCGCCTATTATTGCCACAATAAAAATATCAGGATCAATAATAAAAATATTTAATAAATTTAAAATCCATGTTACATATAAAATTAAAACGGTAACGAAAATACACTTAATTGAAAATCTATTACTACTGAGATCTGTTTTATCACTAATATTATTAACCATTCTATCATCCCTTTCTTATTTTTATTATATCACTTGGTTTATTTAAATAAATAATAAATAGATTAAATTTTTTTTAAATATGATTTATTTTTACATTTTTTTATAAAAAAATATAAATCTAAAATATTATTTCTATGATTAAATTTAAATATTTTATTATATAATAGTTATTGAGGTGTTTGGTATGGGGAATGCTTTAAAGAAACAATTAAAAGAACAAAAGAAACTAGAAAAAATCGAAAAAAGACTCAAAGAAGATGAAAAAAAACGTCAATACATTATGTATAACGAAAATGAAATATTAGAAAATATAGAAAGAAAACAGGAATATCAAAAACGTAATGAACCTCCTAAACGTGAAACACTAGAAGAAATTGGTAATGCCGTTACCCATGGTATTGGTGCTTTAGCTGCGATAGCAGGAATGGTTTTAATGATTGTCTTTTCTAAAAATGGCTGGCAGCTATTTAGTGCAATAGTTTATGGTATAAGCATGATGTTTATGATGCTAATGAGTTCCTTATATCATTCCTTTAAATCTGGAAGTAAAGTTAAAAGAATATGGAGAAGATTTGATTATTCTTCTATCTATTTTTTAATAGGTGGTACATTTACACCAATATTTTTAGTATACTATCGTACAATTCACCCAGCCTTAAGTATTACATTATGTGCAGTACAATGGGGAATAATAATTACAGGTATAACAATCGTTAGTATTTTTGGTCCTGGTAGATTCAAAAAAATTCATTATATTCTTTATGTGTTATTAGGATGGTGTGGAATAATGTTTTTACCATCTTTAATAAAAAATGTTAGACCTATGCTATATTTTATCCTTGGTGGAGGAATCGCTTATACATTAGGACTAATTCCTTTCGCAATGAAAAAGAAGGCTGCACATTTTATTTGGCATTTCTTTGTATTAGCTGGTGCAGTTGTTCAATTTTTAGGTATTTTATTATACTTATATTAATGTTTATATTTTTTAATTAAAAAATTAATGTATGCGCTTTTATTTTTAATTATTATATGTTAAAATATGTAAGAATATGAAGAAAAAGGAGTGTTATCATGGATTACTTACTATTAGTTGTTCAAAAAGATAATAAAAAAACAATAGATGAGATTTTAAAGCCATATTATAAACATCTTACTGTTAATCCATATGTTGCTACTACTAAGGATGAGTTAATATCTCAAATTAGAGCCGACATTGAACAAAATAAACAACAAGGTTTATATGCTGATTATTTACAAGCTGTTCAAAGATATGAAGCTGATCCATCAAAAGATAATAAAAAAGCTTTAAAAGAGTTTAAAGGTAAAGAAGCACAAAAAATTATAAAAGAAATGGATGATAAGGTTACTTGGACTGATGAAAGATGTCTTGAAGAAGCAATGAAAACTTTCCACTATCCAGGCCAATTCAACGAAAATGGTGAATTCATTTCAACTCATAACCCAAATTCAAAATGGGATTACAATCGTATTGGCGGATTATTTGAAAACTGTCTTCCACTTAAAAATGGATTCAAGGCTACTACTGCTAAACTAAGGGAAATTGATTTCGGACCACAACGTGAACAATATATGGAAGCTTGCTACGAATGGGACAATAATAAAGAATTACAAACTGTATCAAGAGATTCATATGCAACATTCACTTCTTCTTTAATTCCATTTGGATTCGTTTTAGATGGTCAATGGTTTGATAGAAATGAAAGTAATTATTTTAAAAAGTTTAATATTTTAACAAATAATCCTAAATATGGAGATTATATTGTTACAGCTGTTGAATGTCATATTTAAATAAATAAGCCGAGGTATCTCGGTTTATTTTTTAAGGAGAAATATTATGGAAAATATAATTATAAATTCTAAATTTGATAACTATGAAATTCATTTATTAACCTCTATTGTTGAAAATCATAAAGGTATTGTTATGATGGCTCATGGTATGGAGGAATATAAAGAAAGATATGTATATTTTATTAATAAATTAAATGAAAAAGGATATTCTTGTATTATAGCTGATATGAGAGGTCATGGGCTTCATTTAACTTATAATGAATTAGGATACTTTTCAAAGAAAAAGCCTAATAAAGCCTTAGTATTAGATATGGAAAGTATATTAGAATATATTACTGAATCATATCCTTCTACTAATTTATACCTATTTGCCCATAGTATGGGAACTGTTATTTCTAGAAATTTTTTACAAAAAAATTCTATAAGCTTTAAAAAAGTTATTTTATGTGGTGCACCTACATATAACCCTTTATGTAGGATTGCAATTCCTCTTGCAAGAATTATAAATATTTTCAAAGGTAAAAAGAAAGCTAAATTATTAAGAAACTTAGCACTTGGACCATATTCAAAGGCTATAGAAAATGCTAAGACAAAATTAGATTGGTTAAGTGTTTCTGAAAGTAATATTAATGATTATTTTAAAGATCAATATTGTGGATTTGGATTTAAAAATAATGGCTATTTAGCCTTATTTAAATTAATGAAAACTATGGATAAAAAGATTATTAATAAAAACATTATCCCACCTATATTATTAATATCTGGTTCAGGTGACCCTGTACCTGGTTTTGATAAAGGATTAAATAGAATTATTCATCGTTGCAATAAGGCTGGATATAAGGATATTACTAATATTGTTATAGATAATGCAAGACATGAATTATTAAACGAAGATAACAAAGATGAATCTATAAACATAATAATTAATTTCTTAGAAAAATGAAATGAGGCAAACTGCCTCATTTTTTTATTCTAAATTATATTTTAATAATACTACTCCATCATCATATTTCTTTAAATCAATAAGCTTTAATCGATATGGATTTTCTTCTTTTATTCCATCAAAAATTGAAGGTTGATCACTTCTTCCATCTATTCCTGGTCCAATTAATACATCAATTTCATCTATAATATTTTCTTGTAGAAATGAAGCATTAATTTTTCCTCCACCTACAACGCCCAAACGTTTTATCTTAAAAGTATTATAAAGTATTTTTATAGCCTTATTTAAGTCAATACCTTCTTTTCCAGATACAATATATGAAATATTCATCTCTTTAAGATATGATAAATACTCAATTGTAGTATTTTCACTTAATAAAACTATTAAATGGGTGTCACCAATCATATTACTTGGCCAACATAAAGTTCCATTAGTATCAACTACAATACTATAATTATCTTTAGTAATTGCATGAAACACATCCTCTTTTAAAACCTTTTTAGTATCTTTAGGATGAAAATCAGTTGCCAAAGCATAATGCATTTTCGCAGTAATCTTTCCAGAAAGACAAGCATCTAAAGATAAATCTTCTAGTATTTCATAATACTCCTTACTTCCTTCAATTTTTTCAGTCATTTCGCAATCTATTCTTCCATCTAAGGAAGACATCATAAAACAAACAATAAATGGTCTCATATTATAACGCTCCTACTACATCATGTGCTTTATATAGTTCTTCTAATTCTTTCATTTCCTCTTCTGTTAGCTTAATATCTAAAGCCTTAACAGCATCATCATAATGATGAGGTTTAGTTGAACCAACTATTGGATTAACACCTTTTTTTAATAACCATGCAAGTGAAATTTGACTCATTGGAACATTATGATTAAATGCTATTTTTTCAACTACATTTATAATTTCCATATCATTTTCCTTGTATCTATCATATTTTTTTCTACTTGTTAAATCAGTTTGTCCTCTAATTGAATCAGATTCCCATGTTTTTCTTGCAAGATGACCTGAGGCAAGTGGGGAATAGGGAATTAATGTAACATTATATTGCTTACATACTGGTATTAATTCTCTTTCATCCTCTCGATATAATAAATTATAATGATTTTGCATTGTTGAAAATTTAGCCCATCCATTCTTAATTGCTAGTTCTTGCATATTATGAAATTGATATGCATACATTGCTGAGGCACCAATAGCTTTAACCTTACCTGTTTTTACAAGCTCATTTAAAGCCTCCATTGTTTCTTCAATAGGATGATCGTAATCGAATCTATGAATTTGATATAAATCTAAATAATCAGTTTGTAAATTATTTAATGTTTTATCAATTTCTCTAAATATTGCTTCCTTTGATAGTTTTCCATCATTAAAATAAACTTTTGATGCAATAACAACATCCTCACGTTTTACTCCTAGTTCCTTTAAGGCTTTTCCTAAATATACCTCACTAGTACCCTTAGAATAAACATTTGCAGTATCAAAAAAATTAATGCCCAAATCTAATGCATGTTTAATCATTTCTTTACTTTTTTCATAATCTAATGTCCACTTATGAAAATCAGTATTAGTATCACCAAAGGACATACACCCTACGCATATCCTTGATACCTTAATATTTGTATCTCCTAAAAATATATACTCCATATTTCCTCCTTTAAAATTTACCTTTTTTTAATAAATCATCATAATTAGTAATTTTATAATTTAATTTTTCAAGCGCAGTATTCATATCATTAATTCTTTTTATTAGTAATTCTCTTTCAGATATTAAAATACTTCTTCTTTTTTCTTCAGTTCCATTTCCTTCTTCATATAATTTAATATACTCCTTTAACGCTTCAATTGAAACACCTGCATTTCTCATACAAACAATAAAATTTATTCTGTTTATATCCTTATCAGTATAATCCCTTATTCCATTAATTCTTTTAACATTAGAGATCAATCCTTCTTTTTCATAATATCTGAGAGTATATTCACTTATATTAAATTGCTTGGTAACCTCATTAATTTTCATTAATATCCCTCCTTTAAAATTATTATATATTCTAGAGTCAACTCTAAGTCAAGAAGAAAATAAAAAATGTATGTAAGCATACATTTTTTATCCAGACTGTTGACAAAGTAAAAATGTTGACAGTCTTTTCTTTTTGGTTTGAGTT
>JBJEFR010000114.1:0-4156 GCA_051874255.1 Anaeroplasmataceae bacterium | reverse complement strand
CTGACTGTCTAATTATTTTATGTCCCTTTGGCATATAAAATTTATATTCAACTCCATCATCCAGAGAAACATCTTCAGTACTAGACCAGTATCTTACAACAAACGGTGCCATTCGTTCATCGCTTTCTTTGGTTATAGTTATTTCTTGATTTTTATCAGACTTTATAAGTATGTATCTATCTGCACCAGCATCAGAAAGAAATCCAAAGTGATTACCCACTTCATTATCACTACACACATCGATAAAAATATAATTTGGATCACTATTTTTTTCCCTTTCTCGTGAAAAAAGTGAGCGTGACATATCTACAGTAAAATCAAAACCACTTCCTGATATCTTATACCAACCAGATTCCGTAAATCTTACATATTTTGATTCATCAACATTAAATGTTAACTCATCAGTATTTATTTCCAAATCATGTTTTTGAGATATAAATCCTATACTAGATTTTATCTCCTCAGTTCCTTTATTATTTACTATAATTTCCTTTGCCTTACCATCATAAAAATAATATCTATCATCAGATAATTCACTATCTACTATTTCTAATCTGTGATCATTAACTTCCACCTTCATTAGACCATTTTTTAGAAACTCAAATTCTTGTTTTTCCAAATCCTTATCCCAAATCTCTCCGTTAGTGTCGCTGTAACTATGACATATAAATTTTACATACATTTTTGTTAATCCAGGCAAAAATGTATATTTAAAATCACTCCATTTGTCCATCCAAATATCATCATCATAAGCACCAGACCACACAAATGTTTCACCCATGTCATACTTATTAATATTAGTCGGTCTATATACTATTGTAAAATCATACTTTTTACCTTGAACTATGTTAGTTTTAGGTTTTAAATTTTGTGTGTATGATGTGTTTGCTTTTAATGCATATAATGCTGTCAGATCTAAAAAACATACAGTTTCATAATCATCCGTATCGCATTTAATATAAATAGGATCTCCACGCCAAGTCATGTAATTATACTTTCCTGTATGAATTCTAAAACCATCTGTTTCTCCAGCAGTTATCGTTATGTGTTCTGGGTGTTCATCTAAATATATATCTGTATATCTAGTAGTATCAACATCCTTCTTACATGATGATATAAATAATAAAAATATTAAAACTATAAATATACTGCTTATTTTTCTTTTCATATTCTCACCCTCCTAATTTCCAGATGTTTTACTACTATTTGATTTCAGCTTTCCAATAGATATATTACAAGATGTAACACTAATTGAAGATAAATTTTTCCAATTATATCCTGAGGCAAGACCATAAAATCCTACTAATGATTTATAATTTATAAATGTAATTTGGTCAAAAGTTATATTACTTATAGTACCATAATTTTCTCCCGCTATCAATCCAATACAATAATTTTTACCATTAATAAGTTCTTGTATATTACAAGTCATTTGAGAAAAAATAACATTTTTGATTGTTCCATAATTCTTTGAAAATAACCCTATATCACTAGTATATATATCCGATTCAAAATAATTTAGATTAAAATTTGATATTTTATAACCATTTCCATTGAATATTCCTCTAAATTCTGCATCAAATATATTATAATCTTTACCCCCTCCGGCAATATTACACATGAGTTCAAATGATTTATATATATTATTATGGATTATCATTATCTCTTCTCCATCACTATTTACATAATCCTCTTCCCACTCTATTTCCTCTTCAATAAAATCCCTTATTTTTAAGAATTTATCGAATGTATCTATTTGATAGTACTTTATACCATTTACTAATCTCTTTTTATAAATCAACGTTAAAAGTGTTATTGAATATTCAGTAGATGAAACGAAATTGATTTTATCAGTATCATTATATATTAATTTACAATCAGCAGCTTTATTATTTCCTACTTTAGAATAAACAGAAATTTTTACATTTTTAACGATATTATCCATACCAAAATCATCTTTAAATTTAGCATATGAAATTTCTACTTTTCCATTTTTAAATTCATAGTCTTCTTTTTTTGTACCTATTACTAACTTCATAACATAATTATTGTAATTGTACGTACCATTTGAATTAAACAAAATGCTAAATGAACCACCAGTCCCTTGCTGTGTTGTTAAATTTAATGTATCTTCTATATATGATATATTTATTAACATATCAATTTCAATTTGATCCTTTACAAAACTAACACTATAGTCGCCTATACTACGACCTTCATCGATTTCAAATTCATGAGTAATAGCATTAGAAACTAATACTTGTTTATATCCTAATTTAACAATACATCTAGAACTTATTTGTTCATATTCTTTATCAAGTATTCTTTTTAATACAAAAATATATTTTCTGGTATTCACTGCACTTTTATAAAGTTTGCATACATCACCATCTTCATACATACCATAATTTGATTCATTATTATCATCATATATAAATATATAATATTTATACTCAACTTCAATTACTGATGAAGTATTTGTTCCATATAAATATATAACTTGTCCTTCAACCAAGTAAATAATTGTTGAATTAATTAGTGTATCAAAACTGTACGTTGTCATAATATCATTTGTTAATATATAGATATATTCAACATTTTTTATTTCATAACTTCTATTTTCATTTGCAGTATATGAATACAAAGCCAATTCAGTATTATCGACATTTTCTGATATATCATCTACATTGCTTACTATTAAATCAATACTAACTTCTTGATTTGTTTCATTTACAATTTTTATATAATAATTATTAGGTTCTAAAACATCATAAATGACACCATATTCAAAATTATCATTATTAATACAACTCGAAAAATCAGAATTAATGGTATATCCTATATTACTATTTGATGCATATATTTTTACACCCTCATATTCGGAAAAATACGAAAATAAACAAGTACTATTTTCACCCAAGTTAACTTTAGTTATTCCTTTTTCCAATACAGGAAGATTTATATTTACTGTATATTCACTATTTGTATATGATTTATTTATTATTTCTACATAATAATTATCCGAACCCAACTCAAAAGTATACATATTGTAATTGGCATTAACCGTGTTTGAACAATTTACTACTACACCACTTTCATTATACACTATTACTTCATTACCTATAGTTGTAGAAATAATATATTTTGTTGCAATTTTTGATTCGAAATATAACAAAGTTGAAAAACCATTTGCATTATACCCTTCTTTTTCATTCCCTAGTGTTATACTTGTCAAATTACTATTTTCTTCTATAGTACCTGACTTCGCCAAAAAAGCATTTTCGTATACTATTTGATTATCTGATTTTATATTAAACATAGCTAATCCCCAAAAACATGATGGAATAACATCACTACCATCTCTAGATACCCTATACTCGCATCTTGCATAAGGATTGTTTATAACTGTTCTATTTAATTCTATTTCCTCTAAAGTGTTAATAATATTTTTTGATAAAACTCCGTAATCTGAAAGTTGATCAAATTTATTTGTTCTATTAATTACACTTTTTGTATATGAATTTTCCGTAGTATATATATCATAAAAATAATATTGATTATTTCTAAAGAAATCATCATATGCCTGTTTTAATCCATCTACAATGCCAACAATTTCTTGATAATCTGATATTATACTAAATATATCACCTAAAATTGGTACATCTGATGCAACTAATTTTGTTATATCATACATAGTATATAATGTATTTTCAAGTGCTTGCTCTGTGCTGACTTTTTCTATACCAACTACGCTTCCATAATATTTTATTTCAGAAGAAATAAAAAACAATCCTTGGTCAGCATAACCATTGTATTTTGTATCTCCAATATTATAATCATGATTATTTCCTAATGTTCCTTCAAAGCTTATATCACTTATACTATATTTACTAATTTCATCATATGTTATTGTATCATTTCCTTGATTGTATACAAAATTAGGTATTACTTTATAAGAACCATTTAGATTTATATTAATCTTTGATTGCCAATATGCAGGTAAATTATTCGAGTTTGACGCGGTAATGTATGAATATTGAAATAATGGCTTTAAATCTAAATAAATAATATCATTTTCTATTTCACTATATGAAACATCCACATTTTTTATATTAGAATATAATTTAAAAACAAAAACACTAGAACAATAATATGC
>JBJEFR010000113.1:0-64502 GCA_051874255.1 Anaeroplasmataceae bacterium | reverse complement strand
AGACTTATCCAAGGTCTAAATCTACACTACATATTATACGAGGAGTTTGAATATGAAAAAAATATTATGTATAGTATTATTATTAATCCTCCCTATTACATTTCTATGTAGTTGTAGAAAAGAAATAGTAGATGGAGATTTTGTATATGCAGTTAATAGACTTTCAAGTGAAGATGTATATTATGTATTTGATTTATCAGAGGAAGGATTAAAAAAGGACCGAATTTTAATGCCATCAACATATAAAGGAAAGAAAGTAATATTAGGATATGATACATATTTTGACAAGATTGGTAATTTTGATGGTAAGGTAGTATATGTTCCAGCTGATATTCAATACCAAGACATAATAGGTCCTTTTTTAACTCGTGCTTTAAAAGTGATTTATTTTAAAATGCCAGACGAAATAGATTATTCTTTAGAAGATTCATATATAGTTAATCTAAAGCAAAATACATACAAGTGTAAGGAATATATGGAATTAAAAAGCTATAGGAATGTTAGAAGATATGCTAATGTAAATTATTATTATAACTATGAAGATTCACCAAATGGAGGGTATTATTTTTTAGATGATTATGATAATGAGCTAATAAGCTATATACCAGAAGACCCAATAAGAGAAGGATATACATTCAAAGGATGGTATAAGGAAAGTGAATGTATAAATAAATGGGATTTTACTACTGATAAGGTAGAATCTAAAGAATATATTGATGATGAATATCAATATAAGGAAACAGCATTATATGCTAAGTGGGAAATATTAAGTTAAGGATTACAGTTTTGTAATCCTTTTGTTTTATTATTAATTGAATATGATGTATAATATAAATGGTGATTATTATTTATGAATCTAACTAAAGAATTGATAGAAGCATTAAATACTAGAAACAGAACTAAAATAAATGAATGCTTTAATTCTATTTATGATAAATATATTGATTTGTTATTTTATAATGCCATACGTATTGTAGGTAGTAAAGATGTAGCCATGAAAATAGCTAATGATTCAATGCTGTTAATATTTAAAAATATGACATCAGTTGAGGATTTAGTTGAGGATTTAGTATATATAAACAATGAAAATGCTAAGAAATATATAGAAAATAAGGATCAAATTGATAATGATTATAATGAAATATTAAATATCCTTAATATTGAAGATAATGTGCTTGATATATATGTAAATGTATATTTATATGATAGAAAGCTTAAAGCATATTTAAACTATAAAGGTAATAATAAAAAGGAAGGAAAGCTTTTATTATATAATGCTATTTCAAGATGTCAGGAAGAAAAAGTTAAGGAAGCTATTAAAGCTAATTTAGAATATGATAGTATTTCATCAAGAATAGAAATGCCAAGAGGAAGTATCTTTGTTAGAGAGAAAAAGTTTTTAATTTCATCATTTATTGGATATTCTATATGTATTTTATGTTTTATAATAGCTTTTGTTATTTCAACTATACCTAGTATTAGAAGTAAGGTATCTCAAGTGTTTTTTTATATTTCTGCATGCTTTTTATTATTAGCTATATTATGTACTATTATAAGTGCAGGAATTAATAAGACAACACAAAATAGGAAGTGATGTATTAATGAATATTAGAATTAATGATATTATAAGTGAAGGAGTAGCTTATGGTAGAATAGTATATTTAGATTTATCTAATAATATAAATGATGATATTTATATTGATGAAGAATCTGAAATTTTTAAATTTAATAATGCTATAAGTAAATCAGTTGATGAGCTTAATGATTTAAAGAATGAGCTTAAGGATAATGATAAAGAATTTATTGATATTCATATTGCTCTTATATTAGATCCTATGCTAAATAATATGGTATGTGATGACATAAAAAAAGGAAAAACAGCCAGAAAGGCATTTATAGAAGCTGTTGATAGCTTTATAAATAAAATAAATGAGGCTAGAAGTGTTTACTTACTTGAACGAGTAGCTGATATGGAGGATATTAAAAGAAGAGTATTATTGCATATTGATGAAAGGAATAATATAAAGATAGAAGGCAAATTTATATTAGTAGTTGAAGAATTGTATCCTTCACTTCTTATGAGCTATAAAGAACAAATTGTAGGAGTAATTGCTTTAAAGGGTGGCTTTACATCACATAGTGCTATTTTATGTAAGTCAAGAGAAATACCTTATGTATTAGTGAGTTCATTTGATAATATAGATGGACAAGCTATTATCGATACTAGAAGTAAAGAGATAATTATAAATCCAGATGAGAATATTATTAATAAGTATGATAATGAAAAAAAATATAGTGATTCTTTTACAATTAACGACTTTAGTTCATTTGGTATAAATATTTTAGCTAATGTTAGTAGTAATGATGATATAAAAAAGGCTCTTAAGTACAATATGGATGGTATAGGCTTATATAGAAGTGAAATTATATTTATGAATTTAGATAGACCTATGAGTTATGAGGAGCAATATAAGATTTATAGCGAGGCAGTAGCTTTAATGGATAATAAGCCTATTACTATAAGAACCTTTGATATTGGCGATGATAAAAAATTAAGCTATATTAATACCTTTAGTAAAGGTATAGATAATTATATAAATAATAAAGATATATTTGAAACTCAAATAAGAGCTTTAATAGCTGCTAATAAAAATAATACTTTAAAAATAATGTTTCCTATGATTGAAACCTATGATGAATATCAATATTTAAAATCTTGGGTTTTAAATATAAAAAGGAATATGAATGATAATAGTGAATTAAAAATCGGAATGATGCTTGAAACGAAGAAGGCAATTGATAGTATTAATGAATTTAAAGATGTTGAGTTTATTTCAATTGGTACTAATGATTTAATAGCTGATTTATATCATGTAAATAGGGAAGAGGGAATGAATTATGCTCCTTATATTAGAGATTTATTAATAAAATTATCATTAGTAGCAAAGCATTGTAAGGAGAATAATATTTATTTATCTATTTGTGGAGAGCTTGCAAGTGTTAAAGCAGTAGTAAAAAGGTTATATAGAGTTGGAATAAGAAATTTTAGTGTTAGTCCTGCTTTTGTAAAGAATATTAATCAGGCATTATTAGAAGAAATAGAGGAATAAAATCACCAAAAATTTGGTGATTTTTTTATTTTGAATTTTTTTAAATTTAGGTATTGCATTTAAAAATTAGTTGTTATATAATAGAAAAGACTCAGGTCAAGAGTTGGCTGTGAAGTGGGAGGTTGCCGATACACCGATATACGTTGTCAGTCGATGTGTAGGGTTTTTCCATGGAGCAAGTCTATAAAGGATTATAGGCGAAAGGAGTAATTAAAAATGGCAAAAGAAAAAATTAGAATTCGTTTAAAGTCTTATGATCACAGATTATTAGATGAGGCTGCGAAGAAAATTGTTGAAAGTGTAAAGAAGGCAGGTTCTACAGTAAATGGACCAATTCCTCTTCCAACAGAGAAGGAGATTTTCACAATCTTACGTTCTCCACACGTAAACAAGGACTCTCGTGAGCAATTCGAACGTAGAACTCATAAGAGATTAATCGAGATTGTGGAGCCAAATCCACAAACAATTGAAGCTTTAATGCACATTGCACTACCTAGTGGTGTTGATATTGCTTTAAAGAAGTAAAAAAATATTTATTAAATTTTAAGAAAGAGGTGTAACTCATGGCTAAGGGAATCTTAGGTAGAAAATTGGGAATGACTCAAATTTTCAATGCAGCAGGTGATTTAATCCCTGTAACAGTAATCGACTGTACACCAAACGTTGTTCTTCAACAAAAGACTGTTGAAAATGACGGATATGTAGCTGTTCAAGTTGGTTATGAAGACAAACGTGAAAGTCTAGCTAACAAACCAGAAATGGGACATGTTGCTAAGGCTGGTACTGCTCCTAAGCGCTTCATAAGAGAATTTCGTTTCTCAGAAGCTAATGGAGGAAACGATTTAGTATCTTATAACGTTGGTCAAGAAGTTAAGTGTGATATATTTACAGAAGGAGAAATTGTTGACGTTACTGGAGTTTCAAAAGGTAAAGGATATGCCGGAACAATCAAGCGTTACAATGCTCGTAGACAAAGAATGACACACGGTGTTTCAGCATCACACAGAGAAGTTGGTTCAATGGGACCAATCAAAGGAAATATGAAGGGTAAGAAAATGCCTGGACATATGGGATGCGAAGTTGTAACATTACAAAATCTAACAATCGCTAAGGTTGATGTAGAAAGAAACTTAATTTTAATTAAGGGTAATGTTCCAGGACCTAAAAAAGGTTTAGTAGAAATTAAGACAGCTGTTAAGGCTGCTAAGTAGTATTTGAATTAGGAAAGGAGATTTATTATGCCAAAAATCGCATTATTAAATCAAGCTGGTAAAAAGGTAAAAGATATTACTTTATCAGATGATATCTTTGGGATTGAACCTAATCAACAAGTTATTTATGACGTTGTAAATGCTCAAAGAGCTGCAATGCGTCAAGGAACTCATGACGTTAAGACTCGTACTGAGGTTAGCGGTGGAGGAAGAAAGCCTTGGAGACAAAAGGGTACAGGACGTGCTCGTCAAGGATCTATTCGTGCTCCTCAATGGCGTGGTGGAGGTCAAGCATTTGGACCTACTCCAAGAAAGTATGATGTTAAGGTTAACAAGAAGGTTAAACAATTAGGTTTAAAATCTGCATTATCTTATAAAGTATTAAATGAAAAGATGATTGCTGTTGATGATATTAAGTTCGACACAATCAAGACTAAGAACTTCATTGAGTTCTTAAACAACATTAATGCAAATGCTAAGACATTAGTTTTAGTAAATGAATTAGATGCAAACACTGCATTAAGCGCTAGAAACTTAAGCAGCGTATTCGTATGCCCAGTTGAGCATACTTCAGTATATGACATTTTATGTTATGATAAGCTAGTTGTTACTAGTGGAGTTATTTCTTATTTTGAGGAGGCTTTGAAGTAATATGTTAAAGATTTATGAAATTATTAAAGAGCCAATCATCACTGAGAAGACAATGGCATTAAAGGAAACTTACAATAAGTATACTTTTAAGGTTGATAAGAGAGCTAATAAGATTGAAATTAAGAATGCTGTAGAGCAATTATTCAATGTTAAGGTTCTTGATGTAGCAACTATTAACGTTTTACCAAAGGCTAAGAGAGTTGGAAAGTATGCTGGATATACTTCAGCTTACAAGAAGGCAATCTGTAAAGTAGCTGATGGACAAAAGATTGATGCATTTAGCATTGACTAATTAAAAAAATATAGATTATTATAGGAGATTGAAATAATATGGCAGTTAGAACATATAAGCCTACCACAAATGGTAGACGTAACATGTCAGTTTTAACATTTGATGAAATTACAACTAGCACTCCTGAGAAGTCATTATTAGCACCTGTTAAAAAGAATGCAGGACGTAATAATAGTGGAAAGATTACTGTTCGCCATAAAGGTGGAGCAGTTAAGAGAAAATATCGTATTATTGATTTCAAGAGAAATAAAGACGATATAGTAGGACGCGTAGCAACTATCGAGTACGATCCTAACAGAAGTGCAAACATTGCATTAGTTGTTTATGCTGACGGTGAAAAGAGATATATTATTGCACCAGAAGGATTAACAGTTGGTCAAGAGATTGTTTCTGGAAGCAACGTTGATATTAAGGTTGGTAATGCATTACCTATCGCATTAATCCCAGTTGGTACAGTAATTCACAATATTGAGTTACATCCTGGAAAGGGTGGACAAATGGCACGTAGTGCTGGTACATCTGCACAAATCTTAGGACGTGAAGAAAAATACGTTTTAATTAGATTATGTAGTGGAGAGGTTCGTAAGGTATTAGGAACTTGTAAAGCAACTATCGGTGTTGTTGGAAACGCTGAGCATGAATTAGTTAAGATCGGTAAAGCTGGTAGAGCTCGTCATATGGGACTTCGTCCTGAAGTACGTGGTTCAGTTATGAACCCTAATGACCACCCTCATGGAGGAGGAGAAGGAAAATGTCCAATTGGACGTTCAAATCCAGTTACACCTTGGGGTAAACCTGCTCTTGGTCTTAAGACTAGAAAACATAAGAAGTCTACAAACAAACTAATTGTTCGTAGAAGAAATGATAGATAATCTCTAATCGGAAGGAGGAAACACTGTGGCACGTTCAGTAAAGAAGGGACCATTTTGTGATGAAAGCTTAATGAAGAAAGTTGAAGCACAAAATGCCGCTGGTGAAAATAAAGTAATTCAAACATGGTCACGTCGTTCAACTATTTTCCCTCAATTCGTAGGACATACATTTGGGGTATACAATGGTCGCGAACACACACCTGTTTATGTAACAGAGGATATGGTAGGACATAAGTTAGGAGAATTCGCTCCAACAAGAAACTATCATGGACATGAAAAAGAAGATAAAAAGGCATCAAAAAGATAACAGGAGGAACTAAAGATGGAAGCAAAAGCTATAGCAAATACTGTAAGAATTACTCCTCGTAAGGCTCGTCTTGTTGTTGATATGATTCGTTCAAAGGATGTTAAGGAAGCCTTTGCAATCTTAAAGTATACAAACAAGAATGCTAATGAGGCAGTATACAAAGTTTTAAAGTCTGCATGCGCTAATGCAGAAAACAATAATGGTATGGATGTAAATAATCTATACGTTAAGGAAGCTTACGTTAATGATGGAATGAGAATGAAGAGAATGTTACCTCGTGCTAAGGGACGTGGAGACGTTATTATTAAGAGAACTTGCAACATCACTATCGTAGTTGCTGAAAAAGAATAATTAAGGAGGAACAAACATGGGTCAAAAGGTTAGTCCAGTTGGATTACGTGTAGGAATCAACCGTGATTGGGATGCATCTTGGTATGCAGACAAGAACGAAGTTGCTGACTTATTACATGAAGATTTAAGAATTCGTAAATTCTTAGAGACTTATACTGATAAAGCAAATAATGTTGATTATAAGAAAGCAGCAATTTCTCGTATCGTAATCGAACGTGTTAAGGGATCAAATAATAAGGATCGTGTTAAAATTGCATTATACACTGCTAAGCCAGGTGTAGTTATCGGTAAAAATGCTGAAACTAGAAATGCAGTGGTTTCTAAGCTAGAGTATATGACTAAGAAAGAAATTATTCTTAATGTTGTAGAAATTAAGAAGCCAGAATTAGATGCTACATTAGTAGCAAAATCAATTGCTGAACAATTAGAGGCACGTGCATCATTTAGACGTGTTCAAAAGTTAGCAATGCAAAGAGCTTTAAAGGCTGGAGCTAAGGGAGTTAAGACTCTTATCTCTGGACGTTTAGGGGGAGCTGAAATGGCTCGTAGCGAAGGATATAATGAAGGTCAAGTACCTTTACAAACTCTTCGTGCTGATGTTGATTATGCAACAGCTGAGGCTGATACAACTTATGGAAAGCTTGGAGTTAAGGTTTGGATCTATAAGGGAGAAATTCTTAACTTAAAGAACCGTCAAGAAGCAGATAAAGCTGAAAGAAATACAAAGTCTGAAAGACCAAGAGCTCAAAAGGCTCCTAAATCTACAGAAAAGAATGCTGAAAAAGCAGAAAAAAGTTCTAAGGGAGGTAACTAATTATGTTAATGATTCCAAAGAGAACAAAATATAGACGTCCTCACCGTGTTTATTATGAAGGAAAAGCAAAAGCTGGTACAGAATTAACTTTTGGTGAATATGGATTAGTTGCACTAGAGGGATGCTGGTTAACTAATAGACAAATCGAAGCTGCACGTATTGCAATTACTCGTTATTTTGCACGTAATGGTAAGGTTTGGATTAAGGTTTTCCCACATATTTCTAAGACTAAGAAGCCTCTAGAGGTACGTATGGGATCAGGAAAAGGATCTCCTGAATCTTGGGTTGCTGTTGTTAAGGAGCAATTAGTATTATTCGAAGTAGCAGGTGTATCTGAAGAAGTTGCACGTGAAGGATTAAGACTTGCTTCTCACAAGCTTCCAATTAAGACAAAGTTTATTAAAAAGGAAGGTGCTGAGTAATGAAAAATAAGGATATCAGAGCCTTATCAACTGAAGAAATCAATGCTCAAATTGCAGAGCTTAAGGCTGAATTATTCAACTTAAAGTTTCAAAATGCACTTGGACAAGTTCAAAACACTGCTCGCATCGGGCAAGTTAGAAAGACAATCGCTAGAATGAAGACAATTCTAAGCGAGCGCGAAAGCAATAAGTAGGAGGAATAACATGGAACGTAATACTCGTAAGACATTCACTGGTACAGTTGTATCAGATAAAATGGATAAGACAATCACTGTTGCTGTAGATACATATAGAAAGCACAGATTATACGGAAAGCGTGTTAAGAAAACTACAAAACTTCATGCGCATGATGAAAATAATACAGCAAAAATCGGTGATGTTGTAAAAATTATGGAAACTAGACCTTTATCAAAGATGAAACGTTTCCGTTTAGTAGAAGTCGTAAAGACTAAAGAAATCCTTTAATCACTAGTTCCTGAAAGGAGGTACTCATATGGTTCAACAAGAAACTAGACTTGCAGTAGCTGACAACTCAGGTGCTCGTGAGTTATTAATAATAAAAGTATTAGGTGGAGCACTACACAGATATGCTAATGTTGGTGATGTAGTAGTATGCTCAGTAAAGAAAGCATTACCTAACGGTTCAGTTAAGAAAGGTGATGTAGTTAAAGCTGTTATCGTTCGTTCTAAGAAAGGACTTAGAAGAGATGATGGTTCATATATTAAATTTGACGAAAATGCAGCAGTAATCATCCGTGAAGATTTAACTCCACGTGGTACTCGTATTTTCGGACCTGTTGCTAGAGAGCTTCGTGATAAAAACTTCATGAAGATCGTATCTTTAGCTCCAGAAGTTCTATAAGGAGGTGCACTTGAATGCTTATTAAAACAGGTGATACAGTAGTAGTTATCGCAGGAAAAAACAAATATACTGTTGATAAGAAGGGAAATAAAACTCAAACTACTGGTAAAGTAATTAAAGCTTTACCTAAAACTAATCAAGTAATAGTTGAGGGTGTAAATATTGTTAAGAAGCACGTTAAGCCTAACCAAGCTCAACAATCAGGAAGCATCATTGAAGTTGAAGCTCCAATTTCAGTTTCAAATGTTATGTTACTAGATCCAAAGGTTAATAAACCTTGCCGTGTTTCTATTAAAATAAATGAAAAAGGCGAAAAAATCAGAGTCTCTAAGAAATCTGGTTATGAATTCAAATAATCTTTTAGAGAGGAGGTAAACTGATATTATGAATCGTTTACAAGAAAAGTATAATACTTCTGTTAAAGCAGAATTACAAAAACAATTTAACTATTCTTCATCAATGGAAATCCCTAAGATTGAAAAAATCGTATTAAATATGGGAGTTGGTGATGCTGTTGCAAATTCAAAGGTATTAGATGATGCCGTTGAAGAAATGAAGTTAATTGCTGGACAAAAGCCAGTTGTTACAAAAGCTAAGAAGTCAATCGCTAGCTTTAAGCTTCGTGAAGGAATGCCTATCGGATGTAAGGCAACACTAAGAGGAGAAAAAATGTATGAGTTTTTAGATAAGCTTATTTCTATTGCACTTCCTCGTGTACGTGATTTCCATGGTATTTCTGCCGATGCATTTGATGGTCGTGGTAACTACACTTTAGGTATTAAGGAACAACTTATTTTCCCTGAAATCAACTTTGACCAAGTTAAAAAGATTCGTGGACTAGATGTTGTAATCGTTACTACAGCTAAGACTGACGAAGAAGGACGTGCCCTACTTACACTTATGGGTATGCCTTACAAAAAGTAGAAAGGGAAATCTAATATGGCAAAGAAATCTTTAATCGCAAAGAATCATAGAAAAGCTAAATATTCTGCTCGTGAATATACACGTTGCGAACGTTGTGGACGTCCACATGCAGTTATTAGCAAATTCAAATTATGCCGTGTTTGTTTTCGTGAATTAGCATATAAAGGGCAAATCCCTGGTGTTAAGAAAGCAAGCTGGTAATATTTATAGAAAAATATTTTTCCAGGCTATGGAAGGAGGAACAAGCGTATGGTTATGACAGATCCAATTGCGGATATGTTAACTCGTATTAGAAATGCGAGCAAAATGAAACATGAAACAGTTGAAATGCCTGCATCTTCAGTTAAGACAAATATATTAGAAGTTCTTAAGAATGAGGGATTTATTGCAGATTATACAACTGTTACAACTGATAATAAGGGTGTTACAACAGTAACATTAAAGTACTACAATAACGAATCAGTTATTAAGGGACTTAAGAGAATAAGTAAGCCAGGATTAAGAGTTTACGCTGAGGCTGATAATCTACCTAAGGTTTTAAATGGTTTAGGTATAGCTGTTATCTCTACATCAAAGGGTGTTATGACAGATAAAGAAGCTCGTAAGCAAAAAATCGGTGG
Organism: Anaeroplasmataceae bacterium; assembly: GCA_051874255.1. Classification (GTDB taxonomy): domain Bacteria; phylum Bacillota_I; class Bacilli_A; order Acholeplasmatales; family Anaeroplasmataceae; genus UBA3206. The sequence continues at coordinate 54,066 of JBJEFR010000113.1, read as the reverse complement.
AGAAGTAATAGCTTACATTTGGTAATAATATAAAACAGGAGGTGTTCTAAAAATGTCTCGTATTGGTAATAAGAAGGTTACATTACCTGCTGGAGTAACATTTAATGTTGATGAAAACAATAATGTAACTGTAAAAGGACCTAAAGGAGAATTAAGTGCTCCATTCAATAAAAACATTAAATTTGATGTTGATGGAGATGTTGTTACAGTTATTCGTCCTGATGATACAAAGGAAATGAAGACAATTCATGGTACTTCACGTGCTAACTTCAATAACATGGTAGTTGGTGTATCTGAAGGATTTAAAAAGCAATTAGACATCATTGGAGTTGGATATCGTGCTCAATTAAAGGGAAATACTTTAGTTGTATCTGCTGGATATTCTCATGATGTTGAATTCGAAATTCCAGAAGGAATTAAGGTTGAACTTCCAAAGAATACAATTATCATTGTATCAGGAATCGACAAGCAAGTTGTTGGACAATTTGCGGCAGAAATTCGTGCAGTACGTAAGCCTGAACCATATCTAGGTAAGGGAATTCGTTATACTGATGAAAATGTACGTCGTAAAGAAGGAAAGACAGCTAAGAAGTAATAGAAAGGAGTGCTCGTAATATGATTAGTAAAGTTTCAAGTAATGTAAAGCGTCTAAAGAGACATTTACGTATTCGTAAAAATATTTCAGGAACTACTGAAAAACCTCGTTTAAATGTTTTCCGTTCAAACAAGCAAATTTATGCTCAAATTATTGATGATGTTAATGGTAAAACATTATGCAGTGCTTCTTCTCTAGATAAAGAGCTAGGACTAACTAACGGTGGTAACGTAGAGGCTGCTGCTAAGGTTGGTACTCTTGTTGCACAACGTGCATTAGAAGCAAATATTAAGAATGTCGTATTCGATCGTGGTGGATATTTATATCACGGACGTGTTAAGGCATTAGCTGAAGCAGCAAGAGCTGCTGGATTAGAATTCTAATAGAAGGAGGATTTCAACATGCGTCAAGAACGTGAACGTAATGTAAAAGAACAACCTGAGTTTGAAGAAACAGTTGTTACAATTAATCGTGTAACTAAGGTTGTTAAAGGTGGTAGACGTTTCCGTTTTGCTGCTCTAGTAGTTATTGGAGACAGAAAAGGAAATGTTGGATTCGGTACTGGAAAAGCACTAGAAGTACCAGATGCAATTAAGAAAGCCATCGAAAGTGCTAAAAAGAACATGATAAGTGTTCCTACTGTTAATACAACAATTCCTCATGAAATTACAGGTGTATATGGTGCTGGTCAAGTTTTCCTTAAGCCAGCTGCTGCCGGAACTGGAATCATTGCTGGAGGTCCAGTACGTGCTGTTTTAGAATTAGCAGGTATTTCTGATATCCTTTCTAAGTGTCAAGGATCAAGAACGCCTATTAACATGGTTAGAGCGACTTTCGAAGGATTAAAGAGCCTTCAAACTGTAGAAAGTGTTGCTGCACGTCGTGGTAAGACTGTAGCTGAGATTTTAGAATAATATGAAATATCAAATTACACTAGTAAAAAGTTTAATTGGTCGCAAACCTAATCAAGTTAAAACAGCAAAAGCATTAGGGCTAACAAAAATTGGTTCTACTGTAGTTAAAGAGGAAAACGAAGCTATTAAAGGTCAAATTATAACAATAGCTCACTTAGTAAAAGTAGTTGAAATTGAAAAGTAATAAGGAGGTGCCTTACTATGTTAAATGAGTTAAAGCCAGTTGAAGGTGCTAGACATTCAAGAAAGCGCCTTGGACGTGGAACTGGAAGCGGACTTGGAAAGACTTCTGGAAAAGGTAATAAGGGACAAAATGCTCGTTCTGGTGGTGGAGTACGTCCTGGATTCGAAGGAGGACAAATTCCATTCTTCCAACGTTTACCTAAAAGAGGATTTAAGAACGTTAACCGCAAAGAATATGCAATCGTTAACTTAGCAGATCTTGAGCAATTTGAAAATGGAACAAAGGTTACATTAGAGATGTATTTTGAAACAGGTCTTGTTAAGAAAGTATTCAACGGAATTAAAGTTTTAGGTGAAGGAACTTTAACTAAGAAGTTAACTGTTCAAGCTCATAAGTTTTCAGCAGCAGCAAAAGAAGCAATCGAAGCTGCAGGCGGAACTGTTGAGGTGATCTAATTTGTTAAGTAAGATTAAAAGAATCTTTAGTAATCCGGACATTGTTCGTAAGATACTATTCACATTCTTAATACTTTTAGTTTTCAAATTAGGTACATACTTACCAATACCTTTGATTGACACTGTTGGTGTTAAGCAAATGCTAGATGGAAACAGCTTCCTTACAATACTAAATACATTTAGTGGTGGAGGATTAAGTTCATTCTCTATTCTAGCTTTGGGTATCTCACCTTATATCACAGCAGAAATTGTTGTGCAAATGCTTCAAATGGTTATTCCTAAGCTTAAGGAATGGTCAGAGCAAGGTGAAACAGGTAAAGCAAAATCAAATCGAGTAACAAGATATGTTACAGTTGTTATCGCATTTGTACAGGCATTAGCTTTATTATTTGGATTAGGAGCTAGACCTGAAAACATACTTCAAGCTGATGTTCTTGCAGATAAGGGATTATTCTGGTTATTCTATATCTATATGGCTATAGTAATAACTGCTGGTTCTGCATTTACAATGTGGCTTGCAGATTTAATAACAAGACATGGAGTTGGAAACGGTTCATCTATGATAATCACAGCTGGTATCGTTACATCTATTCCATCTATGTTTACAACATTATGGTCAAAGTATATCACAGATGGTGTTTCAGTATCATCAGTTATATGCTTTATCGTAATTATTCTACTTTATATCATTATGATATTACTTGTAATTTTCATGGAGGGTGCTAAGCGTAGAGTTCCAATACAATATGCTAACCGTCAAGGAAATGCAAGTTCTGACATTCCAATTAAGCTTAACTGTGCTGGAGTTATCCCAGTAATCTTCGCATCAACAATTTTAAGTATTCCACTTACAGTTATTGGTATGATGGGATTATCTACAGAAACATCAGATGTAGCTAAATGGTTTGATCAAATATTTAATTACCAACAACCAATTGGTTTGGTAATCTATGTAGTACTTATCTATTTCTTTGCTTTCTTTTATTCATTCCTTCAAATGGATCCTGATAAAATGGCTGATAATTTATCAAAGCAAGGAGCATATATCCCAGGATATAGACCAGGTGAGGATACAAAGGTCCAATTATCAAAACTATTATTTAGAATTACATTAATAGGTGCTACATATTTAGCATTCCTAGCATTAGTTCCAATTATAGTTTCAACAGCATTTGGATTTACATCTTCAGAAAAGTCTGTAATTACTGTAGGAGGAACAAGCTTACTTATCATAGTAGGTGTTGCCATTGAAACAGTTAAACAATTAGAGACTGATTCTGATACAGAAACTTATAAAGGTATTTTATAGTAGAGGTAAGTTAGTATGAAATTATTAATTACTGGAAAGCCTGGTGCCGGAAAAGGTACACAAGCTGTAAATATTAAGGAATACTATAATATTCCACATATTTCTACTGGAGATATGTTTAGAGCAGCCATGAAGGCTGGAACTAAAATGGGTCTTTTAGCTAAGAGCTATATGGAGCAAGGAAAGCTTGTTCCTGATGAAGTAACAATCGGAATCGTTGAGGATAGACTTCTTGAGGCTGATTGTAAGGCTGGATTCTTACTTGATGGATTCCCTCGTAATCTAGCTCAAGCTGAGGCTTTAGATGCATTCTTAAAAAAGAATGGTATCACTCTAGATGCAGTATTAGACGTTGATGTAGCAAACGAAATACTTGTAAGAAGAATGGTTGGACGTCGTGTTTGTAAGCAATGTGGTGCAACATACCATGTTGAATTCAACGCTCCAAAGGTTGAAGGTGTTTGTGATAACTGTGGTTCACCACTAATCCAAAGACCAGATGATACAGAAGCTACTGCTATTAATCGTTTAGCTGTTTATGAAGAAAATACAGCACCATTATTAGCATATTATGAAAAACAAGGATTACTTAAGACAGTAAATGGAGATCAAGATTTTGATAAGGTATTTGCTGATATTAAGGCAGTTCTTGCTAAATAAAAAAATAATTGATAAACTTAGTTACTCTTATGAGTAGCTAAGGTGGATCAGTTTAGTCAATGAATAATCATTAGCATGATTTAGTTTGGCTATGCCAGTCATTAATTTGATGAAATGTGCTCAAACTTTAGAGTTATGCATTAAACTATTTCCAATAAATAAATACTACTTATTTCGAAGTAGTTATGATGTTTAAGGCTTTATATAAGGAGGCAATCTAATGGCAAAAGAAAAGGATAATATTATTGAGATGGAGGGAAAGGTACTTGATGTACTTCCTAATACTCAATTTATAGTTGAACTTGATAACGGACATCAAGTTCTAGCCCACGTTTCTGGTAAAATCCGTATGAATAACATTCGCATTTTACCAGGTGACAATGTAACTGTTGAAATGTCAACATACGATTTAACACGTGGACGTATAACTTACAGACGTAAGTAATTTTACACTCGGAGGTATTAAAATGAAAGTTAGACCGTCAGTAAAACCAATGTGTGACAAATGTAAAGTCATCAAAAGAAAAGGCCGTGTAATGGTCATTTGCGAAAACCCAAAGCATAAACAAAGACAAGGATAGAATTATAGGAGGTGCGATTATATGGCACGTATTGCTGGAATTGATATTCCTAGAGACAAGAGAATTGTTGTAGCTTTAACATATGTATATGGAATTGGACTACCAACATCTCAAAAGATTTTAAAGGCTGCAGGTGTTTCTGAAGATATTCGTACTAAGGACTTAACAGAAGAGCAACTTGGAGCTATTCGTTCAGAAGTATCTAAGATTAAGGTTGAAGGAGATTTACGTAGAGAAGTAGCCCTAAACATTAAGAGATTAATGGAAATTGGAAGCTACAGAGGTATGCGTCATCGTAGAAACTTACCAGTTCGTGGACAAAATACTAGAAATAATGCTCGTACTCGTAAGGGTCCTAAACATACAATTGCAAATAAGAAGAAAGCTTAATAACCGACAGGAGGTATATAATTTATGGCACGTAAAGTAACTAAACGTCGTGTGAAGAAGAATGTTCCATTTGGAATTGCTCATATTCACTCAACATTTAATAATACAATCGTTACAATTACAGATCCAGCTGGAAACGCATTAGCGTGGTCAAGCGCTGGAGCTTTAGGATACAAGGGTAGCCGTAAGTCAACTCCATTTGCTGCACAATTAGCAAGTGAAGCTGCTGCAAAGGCTGCAATGGATCAAGGAGTTGTAAAGGTAGAAGTTTCTGTTAAGGGTCCAGGACCAGGAAGAGAAGCAGCTATTCGTTCATTACAAGTTGCAGGTCTTGAAATTACTGCAATTAAAGATGTTACACCAGTTCCGCATAATGGATGTCGTCCACCAAAGCGCCCACGCGGATAGTTTTACAAAGAAAGATTATCTTAAAGGAGGTCCCATATCATTATGAAGGATTTAAAATTTGAAAAACCAAATACTAGTGTTGAAGAATTATCACAAGATGGAAATTATGGAAAGTTCGAAATTTCTCCACTTGAAAGAGGTTTCGGATTAACACTTGGAAATGCATTAAGAAGAGTATTATTATCTTCATTACCAGGTACTGCATTTGTTAATGTAAAAATTGATGGAGCTCAACATGAGTTCATGTCAGTTGATGGTGTAGTTGAGGATGTTATTACTATTATCTTAAATCTTAAGCGTGTTATTTTAAAAACTGATTCAGAAGATCCAAATTTTGAATGTACAGTTGAAATTCACAAGGGTGAAGGAGAAGTAACTGCTGCAGATATTATTCACGGTAACGAAATTAGTATCGTTAACCCTGATCAACATATTGCAACTGTAGCTAAGGGTGGAAATTTAAGCATGTTCTTAACTGTTCGCCGCGGAGTTGGATATGTATCTGCTGATAAGAATAAAAAATTCAGCAACACTGTAGGTGTAATTGCTATTGATTCAATTTACACTCCAATTGTTAACGTATGCTTCAATGTTGAAAAAACACGTGTTGAAAATGAAGCTAACCATGATAAGCTTATTATGGAAGTTACAACAAATGGTTCAATTACAGCTAAGGAAGCTATCGCTGTAGCTTCTAAGATGATGATTGAGCATTTAAAGGTTGTAGTTGAATTAAGCGAAAAAGCATCATCTACAGATTATATGATTGAGCAAGAGAACAACTCTCAAAACAGCAAGCTTGGAATGTCTATTGATGAGTTAGACCTTTCTGTTCGTTCTTATAATTGTTTAAAGAGAGCTACTCTTAATACAGTACAAGAATTAACTGCTAAATCTGAAGAAGATATGATGAAGGTTCGTAATTTAGGACGTAAATCATTAAAGGAAATTAAAGAAAAATTAGAAAGCATGGGATTAGGATTTAGAAAAGACTAATTCATTTATAGAAGGAGGACTTTATTTATGGCAAGTTATAGTAGATTACGCCGTAATTCAGCTCAAAGAAAAGCTTTATTACGTGATTTAATTACAGATTTAATTCTTAATGGATCAATCGAAACAACTGAAGCAAAGGCTAAAGAATTAAAGAGATTAGCTGACAAGATGGTAACTCTTGGTAAGACTAATACTCTTCATGCTCGTCGTCAAGCAGCTTCATTTATCCGTTTTGAAAAAGATGCTGAAGGAAACTTCGCTATCCAAAAGTTATTCAATGAAATCGCTCCAAAATTTGCAAATCGTAATGGTGGATACACTAGAGTAATTAAGACTGGTGTTCGTCGTGGAGATGCAACTCAAATGGCTATTATTTCATTCGTAGAGTAATAACACTTAAAAGCCAACTTATGTTGGCTTTTTTTATTTTTTGAAAAACATAAAAATATTTATCTCCATTATGTGATATAATAAAATAGTATAAGTGTAAAGGTAGGTGAAACCTGTGATAGAGGTTCGTGATTTGTATTATTCATATACCAAAAATGATCATGCCTTAAATGGTGTATCATTTGATATAAATGATGGTGAATGGATATCTATTATAGGTCATAATGGAAGTGGAAAATCAACCATTTCAAAATTACTAGTTGGTTTAATCGAACCACAAAAGGGTACAATTAAATTTGATGATGTATTATTAACTGAAAAAACAGCTCATGAAATAAGAAAAAAAATTGGTATTGTATTTCAAAATCCCGATAATCAATTTGTTGGAGTTAATGTAAAATATGATATTGCCTTTGGACTTGAAAATTTAAGGGTACCTAGAGATAAAATGATTCCCTTAGTTGATGAATATGCTAGGAAGGTTGGAATGTATGAAAGCTTAGAGCGTGAGCCTCAAACCTTATCTGGCGGTCAAAAACAAAGAGTTGCCATTGCAGGTATCTTAGCTTTAAATCAAGATATTATAATTCTTGATGAGGCTACATCGATGCTAGACCCTGAGGGGTGTCATGAGATTATTGAATTAATTAAAGCTTTAAAAAGCGAATATCATAAAACTATTATTACTATTACACATGATTTAAATTTTGCAAGATTAAGTGATAGAATTATAGTACTTAAGGAAGGAAAAATAATAGCTTCAGGAACTCCTGAAGAGGTGTATGCTGATAATAAAATATTAGAGAGCTCTAATTTAAAAAAGCCATTTAGTTTAAGATTATATTCTAAGGCATTAGAGGATGAGGTTATCAGTAATAATAAGAAGCTAATGGAATGCCTATGGGAATTGAGTTTAAAGAAGTAACACATTCTTATAAAGGATATAAAAAAAAGGATGTTATTACGGCAATAAAGGATATAAATCTTAATATTGAGGAATGTGATGAGTTTGTTTCAATAGTAGGAAGAACTGGAAGTGGAAAATCAACATTAATTAGTCATATGAATGGTATTTTACTTCCTAGCTCAGGGACAGTTTCTATATTTAATGAAATATTAACTCCTAAGAAAAATAAGAATCCTAAGCTAAAGCCAATAAGAAAAAGAGTAGGTTTTGTCTTTCAATTTCCAGAATATCAATTATTCGAGGAAACTGTTTATAAAGATATATGTTTCGCACCTAAAAATTTTGGCTTTAAGGAAGAAGAAATTAAGAAAAATGTTTCCGAGGTTTGTAATATTTTAGGAATTAATGAAGACATTCTACAAAAATCTCCCTTTAATTTAAGTGGAGGTCAGATGCGAAAGGTAGCTGTAGCTGGTATTTTAGCATATAACCCTGATATATTAGTTCTTGATGAGCCAACTAGAGGATTAGACCCTATTGGGGCTGAGGAATTAATGGAGATATTTCTACGTATTCATAAGGAACTACATAAAACTATTATTCTAATATCTCATGATATGAATTTAGTATATAGATATTCAACTAGAGTAGTAGTAATGAAGGATGCTCGTATTGTTTATGATGGAGATAAGGTAAATTTATTCTCAAATGATAAATATAAGGATTATTTTTTAGATAAGCCAGAAATCCTACATACAATTGATGAGATAAATAAAAAACTAGGTTATAATTTAGATTATAATTACTTTAATCAAACCGAACTTCTTGATGCTTTAAGAGAATTAACATTAGGAGGTAATTTATAGTATGCTTGATAATATTACACTTGGTCAATATATACCAGGTAATTCCTGGATATATAAAATGGATCCTAGAATGAAAATTATATTAGTATTTTTAATGATGGTTATTATCTTTGTATTACCTACTTTGCTTAGTATTACAATAGCCTTAGGTGTTGTGTTTTTACTAATAATTTCTTCAAGAGTACCATTAATGAAGGTTATTAAGGGATTAAAGCCAATAGTATATCTTGTTTTATTTACCTTTGTTTTACAGGTTATCTATACAAAAACAGGTGATCTTAAGGCAACGCTTAATTTTAGCTTTAATTTTTATACAATGCTTATGATAATAGGAATTATATTATTTTATTTTCTTACTAAAAAATATATACCATTTAAAATGATATATTTTTTAGTTTTTGTAATTTCTTTGTTTGCAGTACAATATTTTTTCCATTTTGATAAATTTTTTAGTTTTGATTATAGACTTAAAATATATGAGGGTGGATTGAATAAAGGATTATATGTAGGAATAAGAGTAATATTAATGATAATTATTACATCGTTATTAACATTCACTACAAGTAATATGGATATTAATAATGGTATATCTTCGGTATTAAGTCCTCTTAAGGTTATTAAAATACCAGTTGGTATTTTAAGTATGATGATGTCATTAACCTTAAGATTTATACCTACTCTACTTGCTGAAACTAAAAAAATAATGAATGCACAATCATCACGAGGAGTTGATTTTAATGAGGGAAGCCTTAAGGATAAGGTAACTCAAATTATTTCTCTTTTAATTCCTATGTTTGTTATATCATTTAAAAGAGCGGAGGAATTATCTAATGCGATGATTGCAAGAGGATATGAAATAGATGCACCTCGTACTAAGTACGATCTATTGAAGCTAAAGGCTTTAGATTATATTAGTTTGATTGTTGTACTAGGCGTTTTAGGCTTTAGTATATGGTATAGAGTAATTGTATAGAGTAAAATGTATTATAAGCTATGATGGCTCTAATTATATGGGATTCCAGGTGCAGGATAATCTCCCTACAATTGAGCTAAGGCTTATTGAGGCTTTAAAGAAGCTAACTGGTGAGGATATTAAAATATATGGTTCTGGAAGGACTGATAAGGGAGTTCATGCTAAAGGACAAGTTCTCCACTTTGATACTTCTATCTCTATACCTCCAATTGGATGGGTAAAGGGTATTAATTCATATCTTCCAGATGATATTAGAGTATTAGAGGCTTTTATTGTAGATAATAGCTTTCATGCAAGATTTAGTGCTATAAAGAAGGAATATCGCTACTATATTAAAACTAGTGGATATGATGTATTTAGTAGAAACTACTATGCATTTTATAGTAATTTAGATATTGAGTTAATGAAAAAGGGCTTAGAAAAATTAGTTGGAAGTCATAATTTTGAAGGCTTTTGTAGTGCTAGTGTAGATAAAAGAAAGGACTTTAATAAAACTATTTATAAAGCAGAGCTTAAGGTAGTAGATGATGTTATTGAAGTTATATTCGAAGGTGATGGTTTCCTAAAATATCAAATAAGACGTATGATGGGGCTTATAATAGATATAGGACTTCATAGAGACACGCTAGATAAAATTGATTTAGTATTTGAAACAAAGGATCCAAGCCTTTCACATAAAAAGGCTTCTGCGTCAGGCTTATATTTATATAAGGTGACATATTAAGGAGGATTTATGAAAGGAATATTTATAACCCTTGAAGGTGGAGAGGGTAGTGGAAAAACTACAGTAATTAATAACATAAGAGATTATTTTATAAATAAAGGTAGAAATGTTATTACTACAAGAGAACCTGGTGGAATAGTTATTTCTGAGGAAATAAGAAATATTATATTAGATGTTAAAAATGTTAGTATGACAAAGGAAACTGAAACCTTGTTATATGCGGCAGCTCGTATGCAGCATTTAGCAGAAAAAATCATTCCTGCATTAGAAAAGGGAGATGTTGTAATATGTGATAGATATATTGATAGCTCCTATGTATATCAGGGTATAGCTAGAGGTGTAGGTATAAAGAATGTTGAAATGGCAAATCATTTTGCCTTAAGCTATTTACCTGATTTAACTATATTTTTAGATGTTAGACCAGAAATAGGCTTAAAAAGAATACAAAATAGAGGTGCCTTAGATAGATTAGATTTAGAGAAAAAGGAATTCCATGATAAGGTGTATAATGGATATAAAGAAATAGCTAATATGTTTAAGGATAGAATTGTTACTATTAATGGTGAAAATTCACCTGAGGTAGTTTTAAAGGAAATCAATGATTTATTAGATAAAAGATTTTAAAGGAGGACTATTATGATTAAGGATTATGTAGAATCACAACCTAATATTAAGAAGCTATTATTATCCTTACGTCATAATAATAGATTAACACACGCCTATATTTTTTCAGGAGAAAAGGGCGTAGGAAAAAAAGAAATGGCCCTATATTTTGCTGCTATGCTGTATTGTAAGGATGATGAGCCATGCTATACATGTCAAAGCTGTAAGCAAATATTTAACCATGAGCATGTTAATGTTTATGAAATATCTCCAGATGGAAATAATATAAAAAAAGGACAAATAGAAGCTCTACAGGAGGAATTTAGTAAAACCTCACTGGTCTCTGGACCTAGAGTGTATATTATTGATGATGCTGATAAAATGAATGTGAGTAGTGCTAATAGCTTGCTTAAATTTATAGAAGAGCCTAGTAGTGATGAGGTATATGCTATACTACTAACAACTGATATTACTAATATTCTTCCAACTATTATATCAAGATGTGGTCATATTCACTTTAAAAGTATGTCAAAGGATATTTTATTAAATATGCTAGTTGATAAAGGTCTAACAGAGGCTGACGCTGAAATAATTAAGGAATTAACAAATAGTATAAATGATGGTATAGAGCTATCAACAAAAGAAATTTTTGTTAGTGTTAAGGCGCTTATTGAGGAATTTCTAAGTATAAATAATTCCTATGAATCAATAGTATATTTAAGAAAAAATATAGATGAGTTATCAAATGCTAATACTTTAAAGCTATTCTTAGAATTATTAGCGTTAGTATATGAGGAAATGCTATTTAGCAATAGTAATAGATTTAAGGTATTAAGAGATAAGATTATTAAATATAAAGAAAAATTAGATGATAAGAAAATAAAAGATGATCTAAAAACAATATTAGATTTAAGAAAGAAAATAGATAGTAATGTTACACCAAAAAACATTGTTACTAATCTATTTATTGAACTATTTTAGGGTAGGTGACTAAATTGAAGGCATGTAAGGTACAATTTAAAAAGCTTGGAAAAAAATATTATTTCTCATGTGAGGGTATCGATATACATAATAAGGATGCGGTTGTTGTTAATACCATAAGAGGTATTGAGCTAGGATTTGTATGTGAGGATGTATTTGATCTTAAACAAAGTGATGTTACTGGAGAGCTTAAGGAAGTTATAAGAAAGGCTACTAAGGAAGATATAAAAAACTACGAAAGTAATAAAGCCTTAGAACCAGAAATTCTAGAGGAAACAAAAAAGCTAGCCAAACAAAATGAACTTGATATGAAGGTACTTGGTGCAGAATATACCTTAGATAAAAGTAAGCTTATTGTATATTTTGAGGCTGAGGAAAGAGTTGATTTCAGAGAGCTTGTTAAGGAGCTAGCTGAAATTTATAGAACTCGTATAGAACTTAGACAAGTAGGAAGTAGAGATGGAGCTAAATTCTTTGGAGGAATAGGTCCATGTGGTCTTGTAGTATGCTGCCAAACCTTCCTTGTTGAATTTGAAAATGTATCAGTTAAAATGGCTAAAAATCAAAATTTAAGCTTGAATCCTGTTAAAATATCAGGTAACTGTGGCAAACTTTTATGCTGTATTAATTATGAAAATGATACCTATACAAAGCTTCGAGTTAATGCTCCTGATGTTGGGGATATTGTTGATACCGAAAATGGTAAGGCTAAGGTTTTATCAAGTGATGTATTAAATAGAAATTTAAAGGTAAAATATCTAGATACAGAGGGCTTTGGTTTCCTTAAATTTGAGGATGTTACTTTTGAAAAAAAGAAGGTTAACAAAAATGAAGGTAACTAATGAGCTGTTAGGATATCCATATCTTAAAATAATTCAGGATCCTGAATTATTTAATTTTTCTGTTGATTCAATGCTTTTAGCTGATTTTGTAACTATTAAGTATAATACAAAAAACATTGTTGATTTAGGAACGGGTAATGCACCGATTCCCTTGTTTTTAACGCTTAGAACTAAGGCTCATATTGATGCAGTAGAATTGCAGAAAGAATTATATGAGTTAGCGGTTGAAAGCGTGAATATCAATAATAAGGGAGAGCAAATTACTCTTTATAATGATGACATTAGAGGTATCAATAAAAAGCTTGGCTTTCAAAAATATGATTTAGTAATATGTAATCCCCCTTTTTTTAAATATCAAAGAGGAAGTAATACTAATAAATCAAATGCTAAAACTATTGCTAGACATGAGGTTATGCTTAATTTAGATGAGCTATGCTACGAGGTTAGCCAGCTACTAAATAATGGAGGCCTATTTGCAATGGTTCATAGGCCTGATAGGTTAACTGATATATTTTCTACAATGAGAAAATACGGACTTGAGCCTAAAAGATTTAGATTAGTATATCCTAAGCAAAATAGTGAGGCTAATCATGTTTTAATTGAAGCTAAAAGGACAAGCCAGCAGGGGGGCTTAAAGTGTCTACCACCGATTATTATTCATAATAGTGACGGAACTCACACTAAAGAAATATTAGAAATATATAATAAAAGGGATGAGGTAAATGAAAAGACAATATAGCTATAATCATAATAATTCAATTCTTTATCTAGTCGCAACTCCCATTGGTAATCTTGAAGACATTACCTTTAGAGCTATAAGAATACTTAAGGAAGTAGATTATATATATGCTGAGGATACTAGAAACTCTTCTGTATTATTAAATCATTATGATATACATACTCCTCTATTTTCTTATCATGAGTACAATAAGGAATTAAAAAATGATGAAATTATAAATCATTTAAAAAGTGGTAAAAATATAGCTATTATTTCAGATGCTGGTAACCCTGTTATATCTGATCCTGGATATAATATAGCTTTATCTTGCATTGAAAATGATATACCAGTCACAACTATTCCAGGGCCATGTGCATATATATCAGCTCTTGTTTCATCAGGTATTTCACCTATGCCTAATACCTTCTATGGATTTTTAGATAGTAAGTATAATAAAAGAAGAGAGCAATTAAATGATTTAAAATATAATGAATCAACTATGATTTTTTATGAGGCACCTCATAGAATATTAGATACATTATCTGATATGCTTGAGATATTAGGAGATAGATATATTGTTTTATCAAGAGAGCTAACTAAAAAGTTTGAGGAGATAATTAGAGGTAATATTAGTGAAATCCTAAATGATCCAAGCTTACTTAAGGGTGAAATGGTATTAATTGTAAGTGGATATAAAGGTGAGTCTGATAATATAGAAGATATTAATCCATGTGATCAAATAGATAAGCTTATAGCCATAGGATATAAGCCTAAAGATGCTATAAAAGAGGTAGCTAAAATAGTAAATATGGATAAGCATGAGTTATATAAAGAATATATAAATCATAAGAATTCTTAATTATATATTATATATATAATTTAAACTGACTATTTTTTTAAAATTTAGTCAGTTTTTTTCATAATATTATAAAATATTAAAAAATGCTTCTTATAAAAACACTTATTATAGGGTGCTTATTATCCATTTATATTGAAAACCAAAACTAAAAAGCGTATAATTATAATGAGATGGTGAATTTATACGTACTATCATATCAAACAAAAAATAAGAGGGGAGTTTGATATAAGTGAAGAAAAACTTAATATTTTCAATTGTTTCATTATGTCTTGCGACTCTTTTACTTATTTTTACGTCATATGCTTGGTTTACGCTTAATAGCGTTGCGAATGCAAAAACAACTGTTTCAGTAATTGGTAGTACAGGCGATTTTACTTTATTTTATTGGAATGATACATCATCAAGATGGATGATGTGTAATGATTCAATATCAGTTGATAATTTATGGCCAGGTGAGAGTGTTTATTTTAAGCTTGTTGGAAATAATGTTGCAATTGATAAAAGCTTAAATGTTAATTTAGCAGGATGCAGCTCAGAGCTTAATACCACTATAGTAACGGGAGCTTATAATAAAACTAAAGCTCAATATGAGGTATTATATAATAATATTAAATATTATGAATCGGAAACTACAACCTTTACTGCAGGGGGCAAGGTTCTTTATGAGCTAACTGAAATAAGTAGTGGTTATTTAGTAAATTTAGCTGATTATAAGATTGAAGACGTATTTAAGATTTATACTAATCCAACTATCGAAGATGATATTCCTGTTGATAAAGGGACTAGCTCTTTAGATAAGCTTACAGATTCAATTATTTCAGAGCAAACAACCTCATCCTCTGTATTGAAATATTTTACTCTATCATTTGATGAATCAGGTGATGATATTTTAGATAGCTATTATCAATATCAATCATTAAAGATTTCATCAATTGTAATTTCATTAATGTAGGAGGGATAATATGAAGAATAGATTTTATGTCATATTTTATTTGATTTCTGCATTTTTGATTGCCGGACTTATTGGTGGAATAACATATGCTTGGTTTATTAATGCTAAGAAAACCGAATCAGTAGATGTATCTACTAATGGTATTGTATTATCATATACCATAAATGATGAAGATGATGTTAATACCCTAGAGTATACACTTGATAACATATCATTTTTTGATGTGGATAGTGAACATGAGGGAAAATATTTTACAACTATGGCAGTAGTTATTCAACTCAATTTAGAAAATCATAGTAAGAAGGATGTAGATATTACTGTTTCTACAGGTAATAATTCAGCAAATAGCCCATACGTAGAAGCAGTAGTTACAAATGAAGAAATAGATAGTAGCACTTATAATAAATCAGTACTTGATTATTTAAGTGATAATAGTTTAACTAATTCATATACCATTAAAAATGTAGTATCACAGGAAACGGCTGTAGTAGATGCATCAGTTGTATATTTATATGTTTATGGAGTACAGCCAGATGATGATGCTACAAATGATTTTTTAAGCGAAACTTATAATTTAACTATTAATATTAAAGCAGATTTATCTAAGTAATATAAAAGAAAGGGGTAATAGTATGCTAAAAAATAAAAAGTCAATAAAGTCTATAATAGTAATTAGCATGATATTACTTCTTTTAGTATCAACATCTATTGCCTTTGCAGCGTATACATTCAATAGAAATATTGATGTAGATACAGAGGTAGGAAATATAGCAAGTATAGAAAAATACTATGTTAATTATGCTAAAAATCCAGCTTCAACTGATGGTGATGCATCAAAGCTTAGAACTGATACCGTAGCTGTGATTGATGGAATTAAATTATCCTATAATTCATCATATGTTGCAGCATCAGGAACCTTCCAGTCAGGTGTTAAGTATTATGTCAAGGATGGAGACAATTATGTTATTGCCGATGTAACAATAGGTAATACAATTACTAGTGGTTATTATGTAGAGTCTAAGGAATATACGGGAATTTCAAGTGTTTCAACAGCTTATGATTTGAACTTAAATACTTTAGATATAACTATTAATACCTTTAAAATGACATTTGTGATATCAGCTATTAGCTATGAAGTAACGACTGTTGTGGCTGATAGTGGTTTAATTACAAGCGCTAATGTAAGTGGAGAAGCCACTAAAACATATACTGCAGTCATAAGACCAAATGGATTAGGTATGGTGATTTTAGATGATGCTATAACTTCTTCAGAGGATGCCTATACCCAAATTGAGGCTAGAGAGGAATTCGTATGTAGCGCAACAGAAAATAGACAAGATAATAGTAATTATTATTTAAATCAATTAGGATTAAAATTTACTGTACAGGCTGAAATACCTGTGTATGTAAGAATAAGTATTAAGGATGCATGGATTAGAACAAGAATATATGCATCTTCAGTACAAAGGAATTATATTTTAAAGGATCAAATATCAGGTGCTTCACCTTTCCAAAACGCTAGTGAGGATTGGTACTTTGATTCTCAAAACAATTATGTATATTTGAAGACTATGATTGACTCAACAGAGGCAACATCATTTATTTTTAATGTAAATCAAGCATATTTTTATGCGGATGAATCAACATCAATTTATAAGCAATATATTGAGGTTGGTATTTCCTTTGAAGCAGAAGCTGTTCAAGCTAATCGTGTAGTTGCAGTTTGGGGACTTGATCCTAGTACTTTATAAGATGGGAGGGGCATGTTATGAAAACTAAAAAGTCAATTATAATAAAGATTTCATTACTTTTAACGTTTTTATCTGTTATAGTTGTGATAGTTTCTTTATTATTTGTGCCTAATAATAAAAAAGTTAATACTAAGCTTGTTCCTAGCTCATCATATTATAATAGTGATCAGGCTCAAATTGTTTCATCAGATGCTGGAACTAATGTATCATATATATCAATGACTGATGCGATTGCTAGTCCAGATGTATCATATAGTAGTAAGATTATTACTATTAGAACAGCCGAGGAGCTATATGCTTTTTCAGTGTATGCTAATTCATATTCACAGTTCTTAACATATAATTATGAGCTAATGTGTAATATTGATTATGATGGTGTAGGAGACTTTATACCTATTGCCTGGGCTTCTGGAGAATTTAGTGGAACATTTAATGGTAATGGATATGAAATTAAATCATTATCATTATTAAATATAGCGGGTAATAATTACGATACCTATGCTAATATGACATATTATGCAATGTTTTCAGTTAATAGTGGAACTATAACTAACTTAGGTCTTGTTGAGCCTACAGCAACTGTAGCTTATCCACTTACAAAGCTAAGAGAAAATGGTGGAGTATCATTTTTAGTAGGAAATAATAAGGGAACTGTATCTTATTCATTTGTTGTTGACTTAGGTAATGCCCAAGAGGAAGAGTCAGGTATAGTTGCAGCAGGTGGATATCGTATTGCAGGATTAGTACATACTAATTCTGGAAATATGATAGAAGATTATATAATTTGTTCAACTTTATTAAACTATTCAATTACTGATGCGATTGAATGGAGTGAAATAGCCCTAGACGTAACCGCTAGCTCTAATATTACAAATTGTTATTTTTATAATGCAACAATTGATGATGCTAATTCTAATGTGGCAAACGGGGAGTTTTCATATGTATTAGAATCTGGCTTCCAATCAGTTGTAAGAACTAATTATCAAGGAACATATGCTAGCTCTAAAGATGATCTAATTGATGCATACAAAACTCTAGCAGGATGGTATACACCAGATTCATATGGAAATTTAAGTAAACATATAGGACTTGAATTTGCTATAAGAAGAGGAATTAGCTATACAAATAATAGTAATAAATTTGAAATAAATAATATAAAAGATTTCTTATACATGTATGAATTATTTAATATTGATGATTTTATGGCTTCAAATGCTATTACATATGAAATTACATCAGATATTAATTTATTATCTGTTCCAGCAACTGCTTATACCTATAATAAGGCAATTGGTGCCACAATTACAGGTAAAGAGCAAGCAGCTGGTAGCCCAATATTAAGTACAACATCTAATTCAAAGTATCCGACTATTTATAATGCCGATGTAATGAATACTACAAGAGTAGTAACAACTACTGGAGTAGATTGCTATGGTATGTTCAATTATGTTACAGGTACAATATCAAATTTAAATGTTATACCTGCAAATATGAATTTAACTGATGCTGACAATAGCACATCAAATGCAAATATTAAGGCAATCGGAGCATTATCAGGATATGTTGAGGGTGGTACAATTGATAATGTTAATGTATACCTTAATGTTTTAAATGCTGATTATTTAGGTGAATATTACATTGGTGGTATCACTGGTATTCTTGGTGGTAATGGAACTATTAGAAATTCAACTGCATCAGGAAATATAACCTTAGATGAGGTCGATTCAACAGTAATTGGGGCAACCTCATCATATATGAAGGGAATTGCGATTGGTGGAGCTATTGGATATATTGAATCATCACTTGGAAATGTATATGAGATACTATCAGCTGTTAATATTAATTCTAATCTTGGTACTGATAGTGTGACTTATGCAATAGGTGGAGTTATTGGAGCTGGATATACTAAAAAATGTGAGAAGCTTGAAAATCAAGGAACTATTTCGATAGGTGATTCCTCAATTACACCAGCTTATAGTAGTCTATATGTTTCAGGAGTTATTGGTAGACATTTAGGAATAACAGAACAAGTAAATTATTTTACTAATCAAGGTGAAATAAATGTTTATGTATATAATAGAGCTGCAAATTTAAAAACAATGGTTTGTGGAATAGTAAATGTTGATATTCAAACCTCAGGTGTAGCATCATCCTTAAAGAATGGTTCTGGAAACTATATATACTATGCATCCTCATTAGTAAATGGAGCAAGTATTAATATACAATCAATATCAAGAAGTCTAGTATATTCAAGTGGAGTTAATATTAACTCAGAAAACGGATTTAAGACAGAAATAAATGGTATTTATAATGTATCATATACTAAAAAATATAATAATAGTACAACTAAGCAAAGCACAGCTTTAGCCGCACAAAGCATTAATATGAGATTTGCGCCAAATTATGCAGGTGTTGTTAGTGTAAATGGTGCGACATCTACAAATGATGTAAAATTAGAAACAGTATATAATTTAAGAGATATAAATTATACTATGTCAGCTAATAATACAACAGCTACTGATATGATATATTCAGGAGTAATTAATGGAGAATATATTAGTTATACAGATATTAGAAATGAAGGAAATATGACATTTGATTTTTCTTCATATGCTCCTAATAATAGTTCAACTAATATTAGTATAAATGGAGTATTTAATACCCTTTCAAATGGATGTAATGCTTATTCAATATTTAATGGTGGTGATATTACTATTAAATATGGTACAGCAACTCTCACAGCTAATTTATATATATCAGGTATATGTAAAGAAAATTTATCAGTAAATAGCACAAATGAACAAAATCCATTATATAGAGATTTCGATAATACATTAAAGGGAACTCTTGATACTGTAATTAATGATGGAGATATTTTAGTTACATCTGATAATCTTAATACAAGCCTATCTACTAATGGATCACAATCAGTAAGTGATAATCTAATGGCAAGCATTTATGCGGGTGGTATTTCTTACATGAATTCGGGAATTATATCTAATTCCTTCAATTTAGGAGATATAGTATTAGAGGCCTTCTCTAAAAAAGCTTCATCAATATATTCTATTGGTGGAATTGCATGTGTTAGTAGCGGTAATTATTCGCAAATAAGAGATTCAGCTAATAATGGAACATTAAAGGCTATTAATATGTCTAATTCATATTCAACAACAATGAATGTAGGAGGTATTATAGCTACTAATACATCAGATTCTAGCAATATTAATGGATTAATAGCCTTCACTATTAATTATGGTACAATTATTTGCTTTAATGGTACAACAAGTATGACCTCACCTACTATAGCAGGTGCCCATGCAATAGCCTCAGGTATTATTGCAAATGGTATATGTAATGCGGTAAACGTTGTTAATTATGGTACAATTTACACATCAGAGGTTGCTGGTTCTTTAATAGGATTAGTAGGCTTAAGTGGATTTGATAATGTATCAGTATCATTAGCCAATACTATTAATTATGGTAATATTTATGCCCTAGAGAAGCACCATTATGATCAAGCTACTATTTATTATCCAACATTTGATGATGTTAGTAATTTAAGATACTATACATATGGAGAATATAATTCAGATAGAAATGTATATCAATATTGTGGTGCGATGGTTGGTATCATTGATTTTAACAGTAGAAATAATTTTAACATTAGATACTTAATTAACTTCTTTAATGGATCAACAATATCAGCAAGCGAATTAAATGTACCATCTACAGCAGTTGATACATCTACATTCATTACTATTAATGGATCAACTGATACCTTTGGTAAGGGAAGTGTAAAATACGCTCCATTATCAACAATATCAGATGATTTAGGTAATATTGGAGTATTTAGTAAAGAATTTGTTTTCCGTAAAGCTATTGATGGAATAGGAATCGATGAAAATATAATAACCGATTCTTATATTGCAGATTTCTTCCAATTTGTTAGATTTGATAAGGTAAATACTTATCTACTTGATTTAATAGGCTGGAGAACAATTGCTTATGCTGATGCAGCTGAGGCATTTGCTAGAAATATCCTAGGTGTAAGCGAATTAATTAATAAAACTAATAGTGTTATAACATCAAATGATATTATATCAGATGAGTTTACAAGTAGAACCTGGGTAGATTCTATTGATACTACCTTATTAGATTCATTTATAGAAGAAGCATTAAAATCAAACGAGTTATCAAGTGATTTATTAGATATTTTAAATTATGTTTTCTTTGACCAAACTAATTATTCAAGTATAACCTCATCAATTCGTCAGAGTGTTATAACATCAATACTTAATTATTATGATAGTGTTAATGCTGATTATTACGATGTATTACAAGCATTATTATATGATGAGCTACTTGCGAAGGTAGTTGCTGAAGATAATTCAAACTATAAGAACATTTTAACTAAGATAGATGAAATATTATCATCTTCAGATAATTTAGGGGTAATTCTTGAAAATTATTTAGAAGTATTGCAAAATGATCTAACCTTATTAGATCCTGTGTTTAGTGAGGAATTAGGAGATTATTACATTACTAAAAAGATGAATGTAATAGAGCTATTAATCGACGGACTAAGTGATGATGTAATGAATAAGCTATTAGAATCTACTAGCTCAAGTGCTGCAGATTCACTAAAATATTCAGCATATTTAACTGCACATCCAGAGGATGCTAAGGAATTATATACATTATTGATTCAATATAATAATATTGGAACAAATGAAGCATATAGAAATGCAATAAATAAGAGCTTACAAAAATATCAGACTATAGATATTATTGAAGAAAATACCTATACAACAGTAAATGATACATTTACAGAACTCACAGGAAGTACATATATAAATGGTACATCTATTTCATATTCTAAGGATTATACAGAATTGTGGAATATTGTAAAAAATAATACAGAATTACAAAGCTATATTGCTACAAATTATTTTAGAAATGTTACTGATCCAACATCTTCGATTGTATATAGTGCTTTGATTGCAAAGGCAACAGAGTATAATAATACTTATCAATCACAGGATGAGCCCTCAGGAACAACCAACGGATTGAATAACACAGAAGGAGTATATCGTGTTACAAATGCATCCTCACAAATCAAAAATAGATATATTTATACACCAGATAGTGTAGCTAATGAGGGAACATATTATTATGGACCATTTATGGCAAATGGAAATACCTTTGCTGTAAATATTAGTGATACAAATTATCTAGGAAGAGATATTTATAATGCTGCTTTAATTACAAGTACTCAAAGAAACTATGTTCCAATGTTCATTTCAACTAATGAAAATATTACAAAGGATAAGATACTAGCTTCTAACACAACAGCTACTAATAAAAATTATTATCCTTTCTATTGGAATGATTATGGTGGAGGAGGAGACTCAGCTAACCAATGGGTTTCAGATTATATTTTGGATAACTCTGCCAATGATGGTTATGCTTATTTATATAAAAACTACACAACAGGTACATACGTTACAGACTATTTTGATTTTAGGCCTAATTATTATCCAACTACAAATCAGGATACTAGCGCAACAAATACAACTATTACCTATAATGGGTCAAGTGTAACAATTAGTTTGGCATCTAATAGAAACCAAAGTTTCTCTAATTTAAATGGTTCTGGGACTCAAAACCATCCGTTAAGAGATTATTATTTAAAGGCATACTGTACAACCTCTATGATAACAGGATTATGGAGTATATTAGATATATGGAAGAGTGGAAACACCATTGTTGGATGCTATTTGACAAGTAAGAGTGGAGATAGTATTTCAGGTACAAGCTACAATGGAGTACAAACTACTCAATATACATATTATCAAATATCTGATTTAGTTAATCTTGATGGTATACGTACAAAAGGATTATCAGGTAATATAGAGGATGCAGATGAAAAGGCGATTATATCAGCTTTAATGACTCAAATATTATCAACAACTGCTGGTAAAAAGGTTGTATTAAAGGCTTTGGCAGAGTACTCTAATACTAATGATTTTACAGCCTCTCAAAGCGCTTCAGCTTCAATGTTAATTAGTGCTCTTGATAATACATTATTCGCACAAAATTCAGTTCAAGACGTATTTGCAGGATTGCAAACTTCAAGCATAGAGTCTATAATGACATCTGATACGGTTACTTTAAAGGAATATTTAGATAATTTAATTAAGGATGAGGTATATTCATCAAAGCAATTGTTATCCATGTCGGCGGCTACCGATCAGGAGCTGTTTAGAACCCTATTATTAATGCTATTAAATCCAGTAGATAATGATACTGGAACAAATACAGCATCAAATAAGGATTTAGCATACTTTATATATGAATATGCTAATTATTTAAAGGCTATAGGTAAAACAAATGCTGAAATACTAAGCATGATAAATAGTGTTAAGGAAGTAGATTTAGAAGCATTTGAAATACTATCTAAATTAGACTTTACATATATATTATCTGTTGATGATATTGCAAGCATCACTGGTACGGATTATATTTTTTATAAATTTGAGGTTACTCATAATGGAATAATATATGTAAATGGCGAAGAATCTGATGATTTTGGTTCAGCCCAAGGCATATCATCATGGATTATTCCAGCTAATACTGCTATCGAAATATCTGGTAGTGGACTCGTATCTGATTGCGAATTATATGGAGTAAACTCTATTACAACAGGTACAAGCTCAATGTATTATCTTCTTGAATTAACATTTAGTAATGGTAATATTACTATAAATGGAAATAGACAGCTTGCGGCAGAAAATGAAGAAATTACAGCACAATGGGTATTAGAATGTAATAAAACATATCCTATTACAACAACAAATAAGCCAGCTATAACAAATGTTAATATGTATGAAAAGAATATTATTGAGCTAGAAGCTGATGCGATAGTTCAGGTTAAATATTCAGGAACTGTTTCAATAAACGGAATAAGTCATACTAATAGTAGCTCGGCAGAATATAGCTGGGAGCTTGAAGCAGGAAGCTATCCTGTTACAATAGCTGAGGGTACTACAATTGAATATTTATTCTATCCAACTATTTACCATTTACCACAGGTTACATATCGTATGGGAAATGCTTCAGGAACAGGGTCAAATGTTTCATTTGAATCAGGAGAAGAACAAACATTACCTGTTACGGCAACTCAAACATATACAAGGGATAGTAATACGGTTTATACTTATGGATCTTTAAGCTTTAGTAACGTTCCTAGTGGAGCAAAAATAGAGTTAACATTAACAGCTTCCGGAAACTTCAATATAACCACAACGACATCATTTGGTAGTAATACAATTACAACTGCAACCATTGATAGCTATTCTGGAGAGTCTTGGTTATTTAGAGGTTCAGCAGGAAGTAGAACAATATCTCAAATAATGCTTGTCTATACTCTTCCTTACGGAACAGATACTATCACATATACACAATATTTATTTAGTAGTGCTAATAACAATAGTACAAGTATTACAGGTAGCCCTTCAAATATTGCAAGCTATATATTAGATGATGCTTCAACTCAAGAAATTTCTGATAATAGCCTATCAATCACAGGATTATCAAATCAAAATCATACATGTGTATTTATTTGTTCTTCAGGAACAGAGGTAAGTCCTGCAGATTTAGGTGCTTCAACAACACCAATTGAAGCAAATATCTTTACTAGAGTGGATATAACAAGTGTTTCACAGGTTGCAGATTTAGATGAAATTGAAAAGAATTATAATGATTATTATCCACAGCTTTCAGCTTATGGTAATTATATTGCTTCAAACTTAATTAATGTAAATAATAGTACAACATTTACAATTACTGAGCCATCTATTGTATTTGTACATGCAACCGGCGTGGGAAGTATAACATTAGATAATTATACAAGAACTACTACAGATACTCCTTATTATTATGCATATTATTTACCAATAGCTGGAACATATACAGTAGCTATAAATAATGCTACAGTTGATGAAATATTAATAGTAAATATTGATTCTAAGCTTATAGTATCTGTTGATAAAGCTACCATTGAGTATAATGATGGTGAATCTACTGACTTAATTTATACAGGATTAGAGTATACAAAGCTTACTTCATATACATTTAATTTATATACAGATGAGGAAATAAAGGAAACTATACTATTATTATTCCCTACTATGAAGGATAGCACAGATGGATATTATTTATTCAAAAATGATATATTCACTAGTAATTTAAAGGATTTAGTTAATTTATTTGCAATAGCAGATTATACTGATATTAACGGAGCCTTTGGTAGACTATTAAATGCTTTTACTGGTTCAATGGATGATTTAATACTTTCTATTGATAGTGAAGCAATAAAGAAGATAATTGCTAAAGAAATGATAAGTATTAGTATAAATGATCAAATAAATTATTCTAATGTTTACTTATTATCTGAGGCAGCTTACCTTGGAAATGATTATTTAACATATTCAAAGGCAAATCAGTTAACTAAGACAAAGATTTATGAAATTTTAAATCTTTATACACCTGCAGGTGGATCACAGGGATATTATCAATTTATTACTTCAGATACATCTATAGACTCAGACAAATTCCTTGAGCTTATGCAGCATTTAGGATTAACATCTAATATTGATGGTTATGGTATTTATGCACTTGCTTCAAGTAAGGGTATTAAAAATGGTATATTCATTCCAGATAATCTAGAATTATCTAGTATGGATACATACTATGATGTTAATGAAGAATTAGGTGAATATGTACTAACAGAGGAATTATCATCTACTTGGCGTGGTGGAACAGAAGATAATCCTAATAATAGAACTGAGGATTCAATTAATTATCAATTTTATGTAAATATGAAGCAATTATTGTTATCAATATCAACTTCAATTTTTACATTGGATTTAGAATATAATGATATAATAATTAACTCTTCTTCAGAGCAAATAACTGAAAATCAAATTACATATTATGTATCTTCGAGTATGTTTGATTATTTAAAATCAGTATCATCTGTTGATATTAATAAAATTGTACTTGCAGATAATGCTAGTGTAGGAAATAATAGTACTATAATATCATTAAGTAATAAGACTATTGATGGAAATACTATAACTGCAAGTAAGGCTATAAGAATATATGCCGAGGATACAACTATTTATACAGATTATGATGTTATATTCATTTTAGTTGAAGCTACTTCACCAACACTTACTATTGATAAGGCTGTTATTGAGTATAGTGGAGATACTGTTACCTTAACATATACAGCATCATTACCTAATGGTATGGATATGAAGCAATTTGTAACTGTAAATGGTGATGGTGAAAATAATACATGGATGTTTAATGTAAATGCTAAGAATAATGGAATTATTAAAAATGGTATAGCTACAATAGTTATTGACATTGATAAGTCAATGCCACAAGGTGATGTAGTGTTTACTGTTAATGTATATGGCGATATCGCAAGTGTAACAGCAGTTAAAAATGCTAATACTGAAAATGCTATTGTTGAGTTCTATTTTGATGGTGAAGATTTAAAGGATACTATTAATAGTAATAAGATTGTAACAAGTATTATTCCATTTGGTATGGCTTATAATAGTGATGATTTAACACTATTAACCTCTGAATCATTCTATCTATATAAATTTGAAATTTCTGATAACGCAATAGTTAGTATATATGCTGAAAAATCTATTGATACAAAGGGATTAATGACATATACTGTAACATACAATGTTACTTCAGAATCTGGAAGTACTATGGAATATGTTCATGTTCTTAAAGAGTCACAATTCTTTGACGAAGGATCAACATATGCATCGTTATATGCAGATGGTAATGTTGTCTCAACATTAAGCAGTGGTACATTTACATATTCTCTTGACGATGACACTTGCACAGAAACTAGTGGTTCATATAGCTGGTCTTTAGCAGACGATATGAAGATTGGTGTAGCTTTCAACCGTGGTATTGAACCACAATATAGAATTAAATATGTATTATCAAATTTCTATACATTAGGTGAGAATGTAATATTTGATATCAATTTAGATAAATCATCAACAGATGCTGCAAGTAATGTTACTTATGCTGGTATGACTGTTACAGTATCAGATAATAATGAGCCAGGTATCTATACATTTGTTTATACATATCAAAATACAGGAATTTGGGAAGGAGAAGAATATGAAAGATATTATGAATTCCCAGAGCTTGTTGTTGAAAAGCTATTCTCAAGAGATGCTTTATTAAAACAACTTACCTTCCTAGATCAATCTATTGTTATTGGTAATACCGCAACAGTTATGCTTCCAGAGATAGCGTTGATACCAAATACCGATGGAGATCCAAATTATTATAGTAGTAATGATGTATTATATTCAGATGTATTTAATTCATCATCAAGATCAATTAATATTCGTACAGATGGAATAGTATATAATAACGGAAGTGATAGTACTGATATAACTGATTATTATACAATTGGTACTGTTGCTGATTCTGATTTATCATACTATGCTCCAACATTTAAAATTAATGATTATGCTCAAATATATCAATATACTACTATTACCAAATTAACTACATATGGTTCTTCACAAACAACATATGATACTAATATTTTATCTAGCCATATTGCTAGCGAAACATTATTATATGTTCCATTTGAAAACGCAAGTGGTGAAATTAGCGTATTCTTAGTTAAATTAAATGCTAACTATGAATGGCAAGCTGTTTATACTACAGATTATGATGGTACTAATGAGGATGCTAAGCTATATACATATACATCTACATTACCTACTACATATACGGCTACTAACACAACTAGCATAGCAGAAGAAGGATATGCTGGATTTAATGGATATAAGGTTGCTTCATTTGCTGGAGATCCTACTAAGAATCAATCATTATATATGGATTATATAGGTACTCCACTTGATGGACACTTCTGGTATGTTTCATATCTTGTAATGAGTGAATCAGCATTACATGGAGATACAGAGGGTGCTGGAAACATTAGATATTTTCATATTTCAATAATTGATTCAACAAATAATGTTTACTTTAATGTAACAATATATACTCCTGCAGATTTTACTCTTGAGGATATATACTTAACAATTTATGAAAATATGTATAATAGACTTAATGAATATGTAGGATATAAGCAAATAAGTGCTTATGCTACATATGCAGGTCTATCAAGCGATGGATTAAAGATGTATACATTAAGGTATAAGCTTCAAACTCTGCCACAAGGATATTTCTATTTCTATGTAAGTATTCCAAGTGCTTATGTTGCTTCATCATATACTGATAAGCAAAATCAAATTGATTCTTCCATAGAGCCAGGTAAATCTGAAAGTGGTGCGTTTGTTCCATATTCATCAATCATTACTCAAAATATTTCCCTAAGTATTGTTATTACTGAGGGTGAGAATGTTGATTCTTCTAATTGGGGAATTAAGACAACAGAGAGCTATAATGCTTTAGCTACCTATAAAGGTATTTTTGGTAGTGATGAAGAATGATAAATGAATCCCATTAACTAGTTTTAATGGGATTTTTTATTATTTTATGATATACTTAAATTAGAATATTGGGGGCGATAATATGAAGAAGTGTAAAATGCTAATTTTTATAATTTTTTGTGTTTTTTCTTGCGCTATTTTTTTAAATGAATTTGGTTTTGATAATAATAATAATTTAACTTTATTATCTGATACAATGCATGAGCATTCTTATGTATTAGATGAGAATAGTAAAAGAGTAAATGAAGATGGATCTTATTTTATTTCTTATACTTGTGAGTGTGAAGACAGCTATGAGGTATTAGTAAGAACTATAGAAGATAATGAATATGAGTTTGAGGCAATAAATTCTTTATCGAATATAGGCACTGATGGTTATTATTATTTAACTTCTGATATTGATAGTGAGTATCAAGAAATATCAGGAAATGTATATCTTGATATAAATGGACATAATATTTCAGGAGATACGGAAATTGTAATGTATGATGGAACTCTAAATATTTATGATTGTATCTCTAATGGTAATATTTCTTCATCATATAGTGATTTTATATATATGGAGGCTGGAGTAGTAAATTTATATAATTTAGATATAAGCAATTCAAATAAGGGATCAAAGGCAGCCGTTATTTATGCTGATGGTGGAGTGATAAATCTTTATAATACTATAATAAGAAATAGTAAAAATGGTATATATTTAGCAGCTGGTACATTAAATGTTTATAATTCTTCATTTAGCCAAAATGAGATAGGTATATATAATAAAAATGGTACTATAAATATTTATGAAGCATCATTAGAATCTACTAAATATGATATTTATAATGAAAGTACTTTTAATTTATTTGGTGAATTAAAGGCGGCTTCAGAAAATATTGGCTTAATGACAAAAACTCCTATGGTTATATTTTCAGGAGCTAAAATATTAGATACAATGTCAGTGGTTTTATTTGATACAACAACAGTAATTAGTGGTACTATTACAGAAAATGCTTCTATACTAGATAGTACCTCAATCAATAATATTGTCGCCAAAACGAGCTATTATGCATCAGTATTAAATGATGGACTAAGATATATAGCTAAAGTAAATAGTGAAGCAGAATTAGAGATAACAACATCTTCACATATTCATGACTTGACCTTTGAAATAAGTGAAGATAAAAAATCTTTAACAGTAAGCTGTAGTAATACTGATAATTTATGTGATTATGATAAAGACGAGGTTACTATTACATTAAATGTATCTGATAAGGAATATGATGGGGCTAAGGCTGATGTCATATTAGAGGGAAAAGAAGAGCTTGAAAAAATGCTTGGAATAGGATTATCTATTGAATATTATTCAATAATTGATGCTAAATTATCTAGTGCTCCCATTATTGCCGGAAAATATAAAGCTAAGGTTAATGTATTATATAATGAGGTTAACTATAGCATATTTAGTGAATATACAATTAGTAGATGTAGTGTAATGTATCCATTGGAAAATACAAATAATTATATATATAATGGTCAGGAGCAAGAGTATATTATTGCTTCAAATCCAGGATATAAAATATCTAATAATAAACAAACAAATGCTGGAAATTATAAGGTATTAATTTCATTAACTGACAATAACTACCAATGGAATGATGGTAAAATTGATGATATAGAATATGATTTTATAATTAATAGATGCCCTATATCAAAGCCAGTATATGATACAACTATTTATACATATGATGGTACTGAAAAAATATATATAATTGATAACCACGAAGGATACAATGTAGAAAATAATAAAAGAACTGAGTCAGGAGAGCAATATGTAATTATAACTATTAATGATAATTATATATGGAATGATAATACTCTTGCAGATTTAAATTATTTATTCGTTATAAATAAAGCTACTTATGATATGTCCAATATTAGCTTTGAATCACAGAAAATCCTATATGATGGAAATATTCATAGTATATTTATTAGTGGAGCTCTTCCTAGTGGAGTAGAGGTAACATATGAGTCAAATAGTCAAAGAGAGGTTGGGTGCTACAAGGTAATCGCAAGTTTTGTTGGTGATATAAATTATAATGAAATACCTAAAATGGAAGCTATTTTAGATATTATGTCTACTAAAATGGAGAGTAATGATGTTTCTATTATTTATTCTAATGGTTTACCTTCACAATATAATTTAAGTGTTTCTAATGATAAAACAGATAATTACAAAGCTATTTTAAATAATAATGAGCAGGTAAGCTATGTTTATAAAATAAAGCTAGTAGATGATAATAATACTGAAATAAATTTATCCTCTATAACAAATGAACCAATTTGTTTAAGCATTAAGCTACCAGCTGATTTAAATAGCTTTAGATTGGTTTTAGTAGTGGCTGGAGAAGCAAAAGAAATTATAAAATCTGATACATTAGAGGTTGGAACATATGTTATTGAAGATGGGAACTTAAAAACAATGGTCACTAGCTTATCTGAGTTTGTATTTATTGAAAATAATAGTAGCTCTTGCATACTACATTTTATTAATATAGGTATTATAGTTCTATATATAATATTTGTGTTAGTATTCATCTTAGTGTTAAAGAAGAAATACGATAATCTTATATTTATAATAGTATCTGGATTAATGGTATTAGTAGAGCTTATATTATCTATTATTGGAATTGCAATGTCTTGCAAGTTGTGTATAATATTCTTAATATTAGCACTATTATATGCTATAGCTTATGCTTTCTTATGGATATATAATCATAAAAAGAAAGTAAAAGAAGAATAGTAAACTAAAACATTTGTTTTAATAGTTCATTTGGTATATAATAGTAATGTTGAAAATGAGGTGCTATTAATGAATAAAAAATTTTATTTAACAACAGCAATTGCATATACATCTAGTAAGCCCCATATTGGAAATGTTTATGAGGCTATCTTATCAGATGCAATTGTAAGATATAAAAGAAAAAGTGGATACGATGTATATTTTCAAACTGGTACCGATGAGCATGGACAAAAGATTGAAAAGAAAGCATTAGATTTAAATATATCTCCTAAGGAGCATGTTGATAATATATCAACGATGATAAAAGATATATATAAATCTGTAGATGTTTCATATGATAATTTTGTAAGAACAACTGACAAATATCATGAGCTTCAGGTTCAAAAGGCTTTTAAAAAGCTATATGAGCAAGGCGATATTTATAAAGGATCATACGAAGGATGGTATTGTGTTGATTGTGAATCATATTATACTGAAAAGGATTTAGTTGATGGATGCTGCCCTGATTGTGGAGCTAAGGTTAGTAAGGCTAAGGAAGAGTGTTATTTCTTAAAGCTTACTACATATCAGGATAGATTAATTAATCATATTAAGACGCATCCTGAGTTTATCCAGCCAGAAAGTAGAAAAAATGAAATGCTAAATAATTTCTTAGCAAACCCTCTTCCAGATTTATGTGTATCTAGAACATCATATAAATGGGGAATTCCTGTTGATTTTGATCCAGGTCATGTTACCTATGTTTGGATTGATGCCTTAATGAACTATATTACAGGTATCGGATATGATGTCGATGGAAATCATGGAGAGCTTTATAAAAAGTATTGGCCAGCCGATGTACATGTAATTGGTAAAGATATATTAAGATTCCATACTATTTATTGGCCAATAATATTAATGGCGTTAGGTGTTGAATTACCTCATCAGGTATTTGGACATCCTTGGGTTTTAATGAACCATAATAAGATGAGTAAGAGTAAAGGAAATGTTATTTATACAGATGATTTAATTAAATTCTTTGGTAAGGATGGAGTTAGATATTATGTATTAAGTGAAATTCCTTTTGCTCAGGATGGAAACCTAACATATGAATTAGTATGTGAAAAGTATAATTCGGATTTAGTTAATACCTTAGGAAATTTAGTAAATAGAACTATTGCGATGGCAAATAAGTATTTTGGTGGTAGTGTTTCATATAAGGGTGATATGACTGAATTTGACAGTGATTTAAAGTCTATGGCGATTGATACAGTTAACAATGTGTTTAAGCTAATGGATAGCTTCAAGGTAAGTGATTCATTAGAGGCTATAATGAAATTATTAAGAAGAACTAATAAATACATTGATGAAACCGCTCCATGGGTTCTAGCTAGAGATGAATCTTTAAAGGATGTACTTGAAAATGTACTATATAATATTTTAGAAAGTATAAGAATTTCAGCTGTATTATTAGAAGCATTCTTACCACAAACTGCAAAAGATATTTATGCTTTACTAAATACAGAAGCTACATCATATGAATCAATTACAGAATTCAATACTAGCAGTAGCTACACCGTAGGAGAGGCTAAGGTTTTATTTAAGAGATTAGACTTAAATAAGGATGTTTTAGATGTCGTTTTAGCGAGTGAAAAAGCTAAAGAAAAAGAAGAAATAGCTAAACCATCTAAGCCAGAAATTAGTATTGAAGATTTTGATAAGGTGGATTTATGCGTAGGTGAGATTATTGAAGCTAATAAGCATCCAAAAGCTGATAAATTACTTGTCTTTAAGGTTAATATTGGTAGGGAAATAAGACAAATTGTATCAGGGATAGCTAAATGGTATAATCCACAGGATTTAGTTGGTAAAAAGGTTGTTGTAGTAAAAAATTTAAAACCTGTTGTCCTAAGAGGAGTAGAATCACAAGGTATGCTGTTATGTGCAGCTAATGATAAGGATGATTTAGAATTATTACAAACATCAAGAATGCCAGGAGATATCGTTAGATAATAATAAAATGCTTCAGAGAGTAGTAAAATAAAAGCTTTACTTCGTTTCTGAGGCGTTTTTAGTATTTTACAATAGTAAAATAGTGTGTTATAATAAAAAAAAGTAGGTGGGCGAGTTGCGTGTTAAGGACTTAAAAACGTATATAATAATCTTAATATTTTTATTCTTATGTTTCTTGGGATGTACAGTGACTTATGAAGTAGGTGTCGGAACTATTTCTAATGATAATGCGCTTGCTCAAACATCTAGTCATTTAAGTACTGCCGAATCATGGATATATTCAGAAATATCTAATTACAATGCTTTATTTTTAGAGGATTCTACTAAATTTGAGTCTGCTAATGTTGATATTGATGTCTTTGGTGAATCAAATTACATAATCGCTAGTGCAAGTGATGTTGAAGAATCAGGATCAGGTTATTTTTTATACCTAAAAAAAGATATACAGGTAGTAAAGGTTCCTCTAAATGAACTATTAGATAAGGTTGCTATAGATTGTAGCTTAGAAAACATTAATCCTATTCTTATTGTAGCTGATAATGGTACTATTTTAGGATCAAATCCTAGTTATTTAACAAACAACTTTATAACTGTCTTAAGTAAATCAAATGATGAGGCTTTAGTAAATAAATGTATTGAAGGATTAGCATCTGATGAAGTATTTACAATAGAATTAGATATTTTAGTTGGTGATAATAATGAAATAGACGCATATATGGCGATAAAAGATTTCATGGGATTTAATTTAGTTAGAGTTGTTGATAAAACGTTAGTTACTCAATTTTCTAGTAATCTTTCAAAATTAAGATTTGCGTATATTGGTGGAATTTCATTAGTATTAATTTTATTTGCAGTGGTACTTATACTACTAATTAAGAAATTAATTAAATCATCAGGAATTGATGCAGGTGTAAATACCAAAACAGCTAATATAGTTTTGATTGCTAAGAGTAATGGTCGTATTGTCAAATATAATAAATCATTTAAAGTAGCATTTCCAAATCATATTGTTCCTATTAAGTCCCTTGCGGAGCTTAATTTAGTAAAGGGAATTAATCTTGTTGATGCAATAAAGGCACAAAAAGCCTTTGTACTTGAATATGTACCACCAGTAGATGAAAATGGTGAAAAGGTAGAAGAGAATGTTTATTTTGAATTTATGTCATTAAAAAGAAGCGGTGATTATTCTATCGTAGGAAGAGTAATAACTGAAGAATATAATAATGAACAAATACTAATTTCAAGCTCTACAAAGAGTGCTGTAACAGCTGATGATAATGCTATTGTTCTTGATAGATGTTATAGAGAAGCTAAAGCTAAATATAAGGCTGTAGGAGATCCATATTTACTTTTAATTACTAATCTAAAGGGATTTAAAAATGTAAATACCCTATTAGGATTTAAGGCCGGAAATGATGTACTTGCATTTTTCTCTAATGTATTACATCAAATATATGAAGGATACCATGTATTTCATATAGGTGCAGATGAGTTTGTACTATTAACTACAGAGCATAATGAAGCTGATGCGATGATGAAAACAGATACATTAATTAATGAATTAAAGGCACCTATAGAAATAAATAATAATGAAATAATGCTTCGTCCTGCTGTAGGTCTTTTAGGATCTGATATGGATGGAGATTGTGAAACAACTCACGATATGCTAATTGATAAGCTAAGAATAGCTTGTGAGCGTGCTAAAAATTCTGCAGGTAGAATGGTTGCTAAATATGATACTAATCTAGAAAATGCGGCCCAAAAGGATAGAGAAATGGAAGAGGATTTGAAGCAAGCTATTGCTAAAAACGAATTCGTAATGTTCTATCAACCACAATATGAAATCAATCAAGAAAGAGTTTGTGGATTTGAAGCTTTATTAAGATGGAATAATCCAAAATATGCGGGAATATCTCCACAGGTTTATATTGAGTTAGCTGAAAAAAATGGATTTATTATCGATGTTGGTAATTTTATTACTAAGGATGTTTTAAAAACAGCAAAAGAAATGGAACAATATGATATTCATATATCAGTAAATGTCAGTCCTGCTCAAATCGTTCAAGCTGGATTCGTTGCTGATTTACTTGATGAATTTGAAAAGAATAATCTTCAGCCAGGTTCTATTGCAGTGGAAGTAACAGAAACATTCCTAATGGAAAACTTCCAAACTGTTGTTGAGAAATTAAAGATTTTAAAGAATCGTGGTATTTCTGTGCATCTTGATGACTTTGGTACTGGATATTCATCAATGTTGTATTTAAAGGAGCTACCTATTGATACTATTAAGGTTGATAAGGAATTTATTAAGCATATTGAAACTGACCGTTTTAGTAAGGTTTTAACTTCAAAAATTATATCTCTTGCTAAGGAATTAGGAGATAAGGTAATTTGTGAAGGTGTAGAAACTAAGATTCAAAAGGATATCGTTGCAAAGTTTGGTGCCGATATTATCCAAGGATACTATATAGGTAAAGCTTTATCAAAGGAAGATGCTTTTGCATTATTAAAAACTGGTAAAGTTGCAAGTGAAAATAAAACAAGTGGAAAAGCAGGTGGGAATTAATGAAAGAAATAATCCTAGCATGTGTGGCTATAGTAGTAGTAATTTTAATATCAGTACTAATCTTTTTCCTAATAAAATATAATGTAAAGAGATTTAAAGAGGAAAATGAAGTTCTTAATGATAAAACTATTTCCAAAAATGATATGAATAAGGCTATCGCTTCATATATTAAAAAGGTTGGAAAATTTGGTGATTTTACACTTATATATATTGATATAGATAACTTTACAAATATTAATGAAATTTTTGGTAGAGAACAATGTGATGAATTCCTACAGGAATTAGCACACCGATTTTCTAAAAGATTACCATATCGTACTGTAATTTCTAAGTATAACAATGACGAGTTTTTAATCTTTATTAAAGAAAATTTAACCTATGAAAATGCTTGTAAGATTGCAGAGGCATTATTAAATGATGTCAAACAAAAAATGTTTGTATCTACAAGTGAGTCAATCGTTTTAACAGCTAGTGCAGGAGTATGCTTATATCCTTCATGTGGTAAAACTGTTCCAGATTTAATTAAAAATCTTGAGCTTGCAACATATATCTCAAAAAGAGAAGGCGGTTCAAAATATACTGTCTTCTATAATACATTAACTAAGGAAGAAACTTCTAACTTTAAGTTCTTCAAAGAGGTTAAGCAGGCTATTGCTAATAAAGAGTTCTGCCTATATTATCAACCAATTATGAATCTTGAAAGCAATAATATTTATGGATTTGAAGCCCTAATGCGTTGGAACCATCCAAAGCGTGGTATTCTACCACCAGCAGAATTCATTAATATTATGGATCAATCAGGTGATATATATTGGGTAGGTAAATGGGGACTTACTTTAGCATTAAAGATGCTAAGTGATGTTCAAAAGCTTATGGAGGAAGGAAATGCTCATATTTCCTTAAACCTATCTATTAAGCAGTTAACCTATGAATCATTAGCTGATGATTTGATTTTAGTTGCTAAAAAAGCATCAGTAAATCCAAAAAGTGTTATATTAGAAATTGGCGGATTTGCAATGTTTGAAAAGGTTGATAATGTAAAGCAAAATCTAATGAAGCTAAGAGATTTCGGATTTATGACAGCTGTTGATGGATTTGAGCTTGACTATTCAACATTAACTCGTATTCAAAAAGAACCTATCGACATGATTAAGCTTAATAGAAAATTCTTAGCTGATGAAAATTCTAATGATGAAATAAGAGAAAAGTTTGTAAAAATGCTTACTGAATCAGCTGAATTAACAAAACGTTTAGTTGTTGCAGAGGGAATTGAAACTAAGGAAAATGTCGACTATGTTAAATCACAAAATATTATTTATGGTCAAGGTTATTATTATTCAAAGCCTATGCCAGAGACAGAGGTTTTAGATTTCATTAGATATCGTAAGTGGGAGGAAAATACTAAGAAGGCCGAAGAAGCTAAACCAAAGACTGAGGCTTCACAAGTAGAGGATACACCTACAGCTAATAATGAAGAAAATGATGCTGCAGCTACAGTTGATGATGTGAACACATCACAAGATGATACAAATACATCAACACAAGATGATGTAAATACATCACAAGATGATACAAATGTAGCTAATGAAGAAGATAATGATAAGAAAACACCTTCTCCTCAAGAGGCTGATGCTGATGAAGATGAGGAAGAAGATGAAGATGAAGCTGATGAAGATGATGACAAAGAAGAATAGTTATAATTGACTATCAAAATAAATTATTCTATAATATGGTTAAAGCAAAACTAGAGTAATCTAGTGACGCAAAGCTATAGGGTCCCAAAAGGATAGCCAGTTGCTGTATCATATTAAGGATATGGCAACTTTTATTTTTTAAAGAAGGAGGAAAGTTATGAGTAAAAGAGATGTAGTTACTGATAAATCAGTATCATTGTTTAGAAAAAAGAAAATCTTAATAATATTACTAATAATTTTCCTTTTACTTTCAGCAACCATTGGAGTTGTAACCTTCTATGGTACGAGCACAGGAGGATTTACTATTAGCGTTCCTGATGATTTAAGTGGAATTGGTATTAGTTTATATGAAAAAATAGATGATCCTAATGGAGCAAGACAGGTTTTAACTGGAAATCTTTTAGCTAATGCTCAGCCTATAGAAATGGGAAGCGTTAATAAATATCCAATAATTAATAGCGGTGGTGGTAGATATGAATCTAAGGCTGGGGATTATATAGGATATACATTTTATTTAAAGAATGAAGGAACTGAGGTTTGTAATATTGATGCAACACTAAATATTACTTCAGTTACTAGAAATGTTGATAGTGCCGTAAGATTTTGGGTTTTCGAGGGTGATGATACTGAAGGAATAGTATATAAAAAGTATGAAGATCCAGCAAACGAAACTCATTATACCTTTGAAAAGCTTCATACAGTGAAAACTTTTACTGATATGACTATTTTTACAGAAACAATTAAAACCTTTAAGCCAGGTGATGTTATAAAATATTCTATTATAATGTGGCTTGATGGTGAAGATCTTGATTGTACTGATGAAGGAGAAAACTCAATTAGTGGTGGTTCTATCAAAATAGGTATGTCATTTAGTGCATACGATGAAAAGATAATCTAAAATTATTTATTGACAACATTTGGCAATGTGGTAAAATACATTATGTGTTAATAGTTGGCAAAACTAGAGTAATCTAGTGACGCAAAGCTACAGGGTCCAAAAAGGATAGCCAGTTGTCATTCTTGTAAAAATAAAGGTGGCAACTTTTATTTTTAATATAACTAATAAAGGGGTTGATAACAAGTGATCAATTTGTCTAAAAAACTTTATATTAGTTTATTTTCACTATTACTACTTATAGTAGTAGCGGGGACTGTTACATTTGCGTGGTTTAAGCTTAACACAAACGCTTGGTTTGATGATATGGAATTAGAGGTTAATTCTGCGAATGGTGTAAAAATATCTATTGATGGTAAAAACTATAAAAACCAGTTATCTGCTAAAGAAATAAAGGTGGCTATATTGGCTAAGGCTAATGGATATGGTATTGGTTATATAGATAAAGAGCCATGCTACACATTTAAGAATGCATCAGGTACAACAGAATACCTAGATGCAGATAACTATGAAGAAGAATTTGCTCAAAAAATGTCTCTTGAGCCTGTTACCTCAACAGATGGAGAAAATTTCAAAAATTTATTTAACCAGGTTAAGACAGTTAGAGATACTGAATTTATTAATTTAGATTTGTATTTCATGGCTGATGATGCGTCAGATAGAAGGGTATATTTTTCAAGTAGAGAATTAGTCTACAATGGAGAATATGTTCCCAAGACTGAATTGACTGTTAAAAATGCTGATTCTATTGGTTTCCCTAATAGATTAGCAGGTTCATTTGATACATATAATCCCCTAACAGGAGAGCTATTCAGATATGATAAATCTGAAGATAACCAACCTGATTTTGAATTCAAAACTCTTGCGTCTGATGCAATAAGGTTTTCAACCTGCATCACAAACAATGGTGTAAGAGACAATAATTACAAAATCTATGAGATTGGTACAGGAGTTGGATCTTATGCAACCGATTTAACAGAAGATTATTATGTTGGGCCAATAGGTGCGAGATATGATTTTAATAAAAATGCAGGATTTTCATACTACAATAATGTTCGTGGATATGAAACAGGTCAGGTATTAAATGAAATATCTTATTCGTCAATTCCACAAACCTATAAGGGTTTTGATACTCTTGAGGGAGCTACTATTCTTGATCTAAACAAAGAAAATAATTATGGTCAAAATGGTACAGCTAAGATGAATATATTCCTATGGATTGAAGGTTGGGATGCTGACTGTATGGATTCAATTTGGAATCAAACAATTCAAATGAAGATGGCTTTCACTTCATTTGAAATTCAAACGGAACCGGTTGAACTTACATACATGATTACAAATCCTGAAACAGGAGAGGTAGTAAATTCAGGATTCAAGGTATATGATGAAGAGCAAGGTGTGTATATTAATTCAGGAACAAAGGTTGTTCATCAAATACAAGGTCAAAAAATCAGTGAACAAAGTCCAATCAAGGACATCTATTCAATAAATGGAATCCACAAATTTAAAGGCTGGGGTAAGCTAGACGCTAATGGTGAAATTACCCCATGGAATTTTGATGAAGAGGTATGGGCTCGTTCAGATAATCCAGAAGACTTAAAATGGACTTTTGTAACAATTTGGGAATAACTGTATTGAATATAATTTCCAAATATGTTATAATTAGTCTAAAGTAATCGGTTGAAGATTGCAAAAATTTAAAAAAGGGAAACAAAAAACAAATAAATATAAAGAAAAAAGGAGAAAATAATTATGAAAAAAATTTCAAGAAAATTATTGATGAGTATCCTATCTATGGCATTTGCAGTCGTAGCATTAGGAACTACAACTTACGCTTGGTTTACAATGAACGCTACTGCAACAGCTGATTTAAAGGTTAACGTTCAAGGTGGAACAAACGGAGTATTACTATCAACTGATGGAAAGACATTTAGTTCAGATGTAACAATCCTTACAGATAGTTCAAATCAAGCTCTTACAGGATTAGAACTACAACCACTAACATATGATTATGCAACTACTCCAGTTGCAACACCTACTGCATTTAAGAAATTCTCTAATAATGCAATAGTTGAGGCAGGTACTGGTGCATCATCAATGTATTTACAATTTGATTTATATGTATGTACAAGTGGACCTTCTCAAAGTGTTTATTTCTCATCAACTGGAAATACCGTAGAAAGTGATTATGCTGATAAATCATATGTTATATTAAATGACTTTAGTTATGATGATGGTTCATTTATCGGAGGTACTGCAGTTAAGGTTGATGCTGTAAATGCATTAAGATCAATTGTTGAAGTATATGAAGGTAGTGAAGAGCGCGATACTATGCAAAAGTTATGTAAGGGTGGTCAAAAACCTGAAAACGCAGTTGAATGGGGTACCTCAGAAAGAGTTCTTAACATATTTGGATTTGATAATGGTGTAACATTAAAAGCTGGAAATGGTTCAAATACTGCAGATGACCTAGCATATAATTTTGGACAAACATTAGGTGAAACTAATGCTGCAAATGCATACTTATCAGCTGTTAGTGATGGTGCTTTAAATGGTGTTTCATATCCAACAGAGCCAACTTTAACTACAGGATTTGGTACAGAGGCAAACGCTATTTATACATCTGCTAATACCTCTAACTTAGTTTACCGTGTAAGATTCACATTCTGGTTAGAAGGATTTGATGCTGACTGCTTCGATGCAATTATGGGTCAAACATTAACAATTAATTTATCATTCACAACTGAAAGAGCTTAATTTGTTAATTATTTAAATTAATCTAAAAATGAATAAAAGAGTCGATGTTTTAGCATCGGCTTTTTTTATTCATAGATATTATATTTAAATATATATATATTTAAGGTGTTTTATTTTTTTTTCATTTGTGTTAAAATATAATAAAGTGTTTGTATTCAGGAGGTAAGTCATGGAAAATAATACTATTGATGAAGTAAAAGTTAATGATGAAAATGATAAGCTTCCTTTAAGTAAGAAAGATAAAATTATTAAAATTGTTAATATAACTCTAAATACTATATTTTATATTTTTATTTTCTTGTTATTGATATTTTCTATAACACAAATTAAAGGTAGTGACGCTCGTTCTGTAAAGTCTATATTTGGTCGTGGATATGAAGTAGTATTGTCACAATCAATGAGTCCTGGTTCAACAGATGAGGCTATTGTTGATGAATCTAGGGCTGTGGCAAGAAAGGATTCATTTACGGTAAATGATTTAATTCTTGTTAAGGTTGTAAAAGAGAAGGATAAAACAAAATTCCAGGTTGGAGATATTATTACATTCTGGGATACTATATCACCAAATCCAACAGGAGCTGCTACTGGATTTTTAAATACCCATAGAATCGTAGAGGTTGTAAAGAATAGTAGTGGTGCTGTTACCGGATATGTAACACAAGGAGATTGTTATTTAGGTACACAATATGATTATACAATTTATACTGCAGATCCAAGTAATGGAGGCGCAGCTAATTTAGTTTATAAGGGATACGCACAAAATGTATCATTGTCTGATATAGAGGCTGTATATACTGGAAAGCTTAGCGGATTTGGAAAAACTATTAAATGGGTTTCTAATCCTAAAAAGGGATTTATTATTGTAATAATAATACCTACTATCTTATTCTTGATTTTTGAACTTGTAATGGTAATATTCAATGTTATGTCAATTAAGACACAAAAGATTTCAGCAAATGCAACAGAAGAAAAAGAAAAGATGAGAGCTGAGCTAGAGGCTGAAAAGGAAAAGATGAAGCAAGAATTACTTGAACAATTAAGAAAAGAAGCTTTAGAAGAACAAAAGAAAAAAGAAGAAAGTATTAGTGAAGAAGAAAAGATGAAGGAAAATGGAGAAGATAATTCTTCAAATGATTCAACTGTTGAATAAAAGCTATCTATAGGAGAGGAGAGAGCGTATGAAGGAATTTGCGAAGTATTATACTGAATTTTTAAAAACTATTTTTAAAAATATTGGAAAATTCTTCAAAACGATCGGAAGAGCATTTAAAAATGCCTTTTACACAGATATTAAAGGATATATTTCAGATTTAAAGGACGCAAGTATTCATAATCAGTATTGGAATTGGTCTGATTGGGTTGCATATATTATAGTATTGTTTATTAATATTGCCTTTGTGGTTTTATTAGTTACTTTAATTGTTGTATTATTTAAGAGATATTTCCGTTTTAGAAGAAGAGAAATTGAAAAAGATGAATTAGTTGACCAAGTACAATTACTAAATAAAAAGGTAATTGATTTAGTTGATGAAAAGAATAAGATATTAGCACTTCGTGTAAGTCAAATATCTGGTGGAGATACTGATATTAATCCTGATGACTTATTTAACCCACAAGGTAAGCCTGAGGATGATGAGGAAGAAGAAATATTCCAAGGAAGATTTATTAAGCTTAATCAGGTTGATACATATTATAAGTCAAATCCAGAATATACTATTATGTCAAGTGATGATATGTTAGATTTACCTGGATTAATTGATAGATTTATTGGATATGCTGCAAGTCAATTAAAGCTATATTATTCAAAGGAAATAATTGCGAGATTCTTTGGTGGAATGGGTGCAACTAAGGTTCTTATTCTTGAAGGTATTTCAGGAACAGGAAAAACATCACTTCCATATGCGATGGGAAAATTCTTTAATAAGCCTACAAGTATTATTTCTGTTCAACCATCATGGCGTGACCGTGCTGAGCTTTTAGGTTATTTAAATGAGTTTACTAAGAGATTTAATGAGACAGACTTCTTAAGAAGTGTATATATGGCAGGTTATAGTGATAAGCCTAACTTTATAGTACTTGATGAGATGAACTTAGCACGTATTGAGTATTATTTTGCAGAGTTCTTGTCTGTAATGGAAATGCCAGATCCAACTCAATGGTTAATTGACTTGGTTCCAGGTACAGATCCATTAGATCCTAAGCTATTAATTAATGGTAAGCTATTAATTAATCAAAATATTTGGTTTGTTGGTACAGCCAATAAGGACGACTCAACATTTACAATCACAGATAAGGTTTATGACCGTGCTCTACCTATTGTAATTAACCATAAGGCTGAATTGGTAGATGCACCATATACTGAAAATGTTCAAATG
Organism: Anaeroplasmataceae bacterium; assembly: GCA_051874255.1. Lineage (GTDB taxonomy): Bacteria > Bacillota_I > Bacilli_A > Acholeplasmatales > Anaeroplasmataceae > UBA3206. The sequence continues at coordinate 10,377 of JBJEFR010000113.1, read as the reverse complement.
TCATTTGAATATTTAGACGAATTATTTAAACAAGCACAAAGAGATATTCAATTATCTACGCGTGTAATGGAAAATTTTGCTAAACTAGATGAATTTATTCAAGAAAAATTCAAAATTGCGTTTGGTAACCGTATTATGAAGCAAATTAAACTATTCGTTCCTGTATACATTGCGTGTGGAATGACTGAAATTCAAGGTTTAGATTATATGCTATGTAACAAGATTTTACGTAAATTTGAAAGCTTAAATCTATCATTCTTACGTAATGAGCTAGATCAATTAATTACATTACTTGATAAGCTATTTGGTAAGAATGCATTTAAGGTATCAATTGATTTTATTAATGATTTAAAGAAGGTAAGCTAATATTATAAGCTAGAAGGGGAAAGGTGAGTAATGTGGCAGAAGTAAATGAAAAGGAATCTTTACAAAGTGCTAGTGAAGAGATAATTCCTCCTACAACTGAAGAAGAAAATGATGATTCTGTAAGTGAATTTTACCGCATTCTCAGCGAAAACTTCGATAGTGCTAGAGAAAAATCATCTTTAGGTGATATGCTATTTAATCAAATTAAAGGTGGTTCTCGTACAGTTTATTCGAAAACAATAAGAGAGACTAAAATATTTGAAAAGTCTTTTATACCTATTTTGGAGACATGCTTTAAAAGTATTTCAAAAATATTAAAGGATCCTAAAAAAGCTATTCGATATGAACAAGATGTTGTTCCTATGGAAAAGGTAAAAAAGGTTAATTCAGATACAGTACGTCATTTGGCTAGTCATACTCAAAATATTAAGTTAGTTACTGAAGAGGGAGATATAATCCCATCTAAGCTATTAACTACATTTGCTGAGGATGAAATTGGAATCTATGAAAATAGGTTTATAAAAACATTAATCAATCGTATTTGTAAGTTCTTATCATTAAGAGTTCAAATTATGAAAAAGAATCTTGATAGCTATGAGACTAAAAATACGACAGTAACAAATAGCTTTAAGTTTGAAAAAACTAAAGTAAAGGTTGAGCTTTCAGTTAAGATGGAACGTCAGCTTGATGCCCAAATCAAGGCTGCCCGTGAAACATTTGAAAAAGCTCAAGCAATACATGAAAATTATAAGACTCTACGTTCTTCTAAATTAATGCAGGATTTAAAGAACTATAAAGAGGTAACACCTCCTATTTTAAAAACTAATATTATTTTAAAGAATGCTGAGTTTAAGGTATGTTATAATACTTGGGTTTTCCTTGATCGTTATAACGAATTAGCGTTTGATGTTAATGTTAAGGAAAAGAAGAATAAGTATCCAGATGAATTAGCTAAAACAGTTGATGGTATTATGTCAGAGGCTGTAGGTACAATGCTATATTTTAATGGCGATACTGATTTAGACCCTGAAAATACCCCATATAAGGAATTTACTACTCGTAAGGCAAAAATGCTTTCTAAAATGGATGATGAGTATAAGTTTAATCCAACAAGTCAAAAGCTTGAAAAGTTTGAGATGAGTGAGTATTTCTTAAATAAAACTCAAGAATTTTATCAACAATCATTAGATGATAAGGTTAATTCAGGAATGGAGAAAAAGTATTCCTTAGAGCTTGTATTTAGAGAAATGCAGGAGGTATTAAATTCTATTTATCCTCCATTATTTGAAATGCCTATTGAAGGTAGCTTCGATGAGGTTCCACTTCCAATTAAGCTTGAAAGAGCAAAGAAAAAATCAGAAGTATTAGAAACTGTTACAAGATTAAAAGAAATTGATTATAACAATACTAAAAAGGAATATGATGACACTCTTGCAGAAATTCAAATGCTTGAAGAAAAGATACGTCAACAAGAGGCAAGAGAAGCTCGTTTAGCTAAATTAGCTAAGGAAAAGGCAGAACGTGCTGAAAAACGTGCTCGTGAAAGAGAAGAGGCTCAAAGGCTTCATGAGGAAGAAATGGCACGTAAAAAGGCAGAACGTGAGGCCGCGAAGGCTGCAAGTGATCAAGCAAAAGCTGCAGAAAAAGCTCGTATGGCTGAAGCCAAGGCAAAGCTTATGGAGCGTCGTGCAGCAATAAAGGCTGAACAAGATGCTGCGAAGGCAAAGAGAGCTGAGGAACGTGCACGTAAGAAGGCAGAACGTGAAGAAGCAGAAAAGGCAAGACTTGCTGAGGAAGAGCGTATTGCTGAGGAAGAGCGTAAGCTTGAGGCTGAAAAGGCACATCTTGATGCTAAGGAATTATTACGTCGTCGAAGAGAAATAATTAGACAAAAGGCTGCGGCAGCTAAAGCGAAGGAAGAAGCTTTAAAGAATGCAGAACTAGAGGATGATGAAGATGAAGACGATGATTCTTTAGTAAGAAGCATTGATGAAAGAATAAAGGCCTTAGATTCTATGGATGAAAATGATATGGTTGAAGATGAGGACGATGATGAAGAAACTTCAACACAAACACTTGATCCAAAAGAATTATTACGTCGAAGAAGAGAAGCTATTAGACAAAAGGCTCTAGCAAACAAAAATAGCACAGCCGTAATTGAAGAAGATGATGAAGATAATGAGCATAAGGAAGAGGATGCAAGAACTAAGCTTAGACGAAGAAGAGAGGCTCTTGAAAGTCAACAGCGTGATGAATTATTTAGTTTAGATTCTGATATCGTTCAGTCTTCAGATGAACAAAGCACTCATCAACCAAGTATGCGTTCAACTCAAATGGATTCTAGATCTATGTTTGAACGTAATAGGGATATAATTAGACGTCGTGCCCTTGAGGCTCAAAAGAAGGCTTCAGAGGAGCAAACTAATACTGAAAATATCTCTAGCAATTCTCCATCAAATGATGACGAAATAAAAGAAGCTCTTCGTAAACGAAGAGAGGCTATAAGACAAAGAGCCTTAGAAGCTAAAAATCGTCAAAATGCTCAGGCTCATGAGGAAGAGGATGAAGAGGATACTCCAGTTGAGGAAAGTATTGATCCTAAAGAGCTACTACGTCGAAGAAGAGAAGCTATAAGACGTAAAGCACTAGAGGCTCAGGCTAAGGAAGCTGAGAAAAAGGCTGATGGATGGACTGATCTTAGTCCTGAGGAGAGAAAAAAAATTATAGATAGTCATGGCTCTGATGACGATGAATAAAAAAGTAAAAAAAATATTTACAATATCCGGAACAGTCTTAACTATTACTATAGTATTATTAGTATTATATATGCTAATATGTAATGTAATTGCTGTTAGAACTTCAAAGCCTGTTAGCTATTTTGGATATTCATACTCTTATGTTCCTACTAGTAGTATGGAGCCTACAATTAATGCTGGGGATACTATTATATTTAAAAAGTGTGATTATAGCACATTAAAAAAAGGAGATATAATAGTATATCGTTCATCTAAAGGTTCAACAGAAGGAATGTATATAGTTCATAGAATTAATGAAGTATATACGGATGGATTTGAGATGCTTGGAGACAACAATAATGGTATTGTTGATATAGAACGTGTTACTGAGGATATGCTTGTAGGAAAGTATGTAAGAACATTTAATTTCTTAAACCTAGGGAAAATTGCTTCAAATAAAACTTTAATATATGGATTATTAGTTGTATTCTTTGTAGGTATTATAATCCTTGAATCAGTTAATTTATTCTTAAATAGTAGTAAAAATAAAAAGCTAAAAGAAGAGAAGGATAAGCTTCGTTCAGAGATTTTAAGTGATATGCGAGAAGAAATACTTAAAGAAATATTAAGTGAGAAGCAAAAAGATGAAAATAATAATAAAAAGGAGTAGCTAGTTCGTTAGCTATTCCTTTTATGCTTATATACATATGATTGATTATCAATATATAATGCGACAATAATATAATCCTTATATTCAACAACCATACTATATTTATATAAAATATCAATAGAAAATGGTGTAAGATTAATACTATCAATATATCTAATTAACTCATTTTTATTATTTGGCCTATCCCACCAGGTTTTAGCCTTTACATTATTATATTTTAAGTAATCCTCAATTAGCAATACATGAGCCTCGTCATAAAAGCTATAATTGTTCTTAATAAATAGATCTATGGTATTAAATAGTCCATGGAGCCCGTCATGCTCATTATTCATGTAAAAAATACCTAAATTAAAAAAGAAATGGAAGGCATCATTTATATTGTCTAATATATAATTAATAGCATTTTTCATATATCCATAATTATAATATTTCTCAAAAGCATCCTCACATATATGTATCATCCGTATATCCTCTTCAGATAATGAATCATTACATTTTATTTCATAAGGAGCTGTTTTATTAAATATATAATTATATTTATAGGCTTCATTTTCTAGCTTTGTACCGTGAAGTAGCTTTAAGAATCCTAACTGAAGCTCTTTAGGTCTAAGACTTAATACTTCATTAAAGGTATTTTGAAAGCTTTTATAATCTTCTTTTGGTAATCCAGCTATTAAATCTAAATGTAGGTCTATTACATTCGCATTTTGGATTAGCCTAATGTTATGAAATAATTTTTGATTATTTTGAATTCGATATACAAGACGATTACTTTCAATATTTGTAGATTGAATACCTATTTCAAATCTAAATAGGTTTTTAGGAGCCTTTTGGTTAATAAAGTCTATTATATCCTCATCTAATAAATCTCCTGTTATTTCAAATTGGAATGAATTATATGGCTTATGCTTTTCAATTAAAAATAATATTAAATCAATAAATTTCTTTTTATTAGCATTGAAGGTTCTATCTAAGAATTTAATTACTCTAGCACCCCTAGCTAGAAGTAAATCTAAATCTTTTTTTATTTGGTCAATATCAAAAAATCTTACATGATTATCTAAGGATGCCATGCAGTATGCACAATGGAAGGGACATCCTCTTGATGTTTCAAAATAAATTATTTGATTTTTCACATCTTCAATTAAATGATATGCGGTTTTGATAGTAGTAATATCAACTATTTCATCATATGTAAATCCATCTTTATAATATAAATTTGGTATTTCACATATGTTCCCATTACCATGGATATAATCAAGAAGCATATCCCATGCTCTTTCACCTTCATTTTTAATAACATAATCTACTAAATTTAAATATTCATTTCCGTTATATGAAACCTCAGGTCCACCAAGTACTATAATAAGATTTGGATTCTTTTCCTTTAATAACTTGATTATATTTTTTACTATTTCTATATTCCAAATATAACAGGATATACCAAGTATTTCATAATGATTATCTATAATATAATTAATAATATTATTAATATCCTCTTTTATAGTGAATTCCTTTATATCAGTTTCATATCTAGTGTTAGCTTTTAATAATCTAATAGCTAAATTAGGATGTATATATTTAGCATTTATTCCTAAAAGTAGTGTTTTCATTATCTTGGTTTTATTAGGCATTCCTTTCCGTATCCTATTAAATCAGTACGACCAGCCTTAATTAAAGCTTCCTTAACTAATTCATAATTCTTAGGATTTTTATATTGCATAAGAGCTCTTTGCATAGCCTTTTCTCTAGGCTTTTTAGGGACATAAACAGGCTCATTTGTAAATGGATCTATTCCTGTATAGAACATACAAGTACTGGCAGTACCAGGAGTTGGATAGAAGTCTTGAACCTGTTCTGGCTGATGGCCAGTATCTCTTATATAACAAGCTAAATTAATTGCACAATCTAAAGTTGAGCCTGGATGGCTAGACATTAAATATGGAACAAGATATTGCTTCATATTATTCTTTTCATTTAGTTTATAATATAAATCACAGAATTTATCATATAAATCTCTTGATGGCTTTCCCATATGAACAAGTACCCTATCATCAACATGCTCTGGGGCAACCTTAAGCTGACCAGAAACATGGTATTTAATAATTTCTTCAAGGAAGGTTTTATCATGGTCATACATGACATAGTCATATCTAATTCCTGAACGCACGAAGACCTTTTTAACACCCGGAACCTTCCTTATCTCTCTTAATGCATCAAGGTAATCACTATGATCAGCTACTAGATTTTTACAAGGCTTAAATGATAAGCATCTTTGGTGACGACAAACTCCAGCCTTTAGCTGTTTAGTACATGCAGGATGGTAAAAATTTGCAGAAGGACCACCAACATCATGTATATATCCTTTGAAATTTGGCATTTTAGTAATTTCTATTGCCTCATTAACTAGTGATTCCTTACTACGTGATTGAATGATTTGGCCTTGATGGAAGGTAATGGCACAGAAATTGCAATTTCCAAAGCATCCACGATTAGATACAATTGAAAATTGTACCTCATCAATCGCTGGAACATGCCCCTTCGCTTCAATTAATGGATGAGTTGTTCTCATGAAAGGTAGAGAATATACTTGATCCATTTCATCTTGTGTTAGTGGAAATTGTGGTTCATTTTGTATAACATAAACACCATTTTCATATTCTTCAATTAAGGGCTTTCCTATAAATGCATCACAATTTTTATATTGTATTTGAAAGGCTTCAACGTATTTGAAGCGATTAGTTTTAATTTCATTGAATTTAGGTAGATATACTCCATTGTAGGGTAATATACTTTTATCAGTTGTTTTCCATACACTATTTCTAATATATATAATATCACGAGCTCTAAGTCCTGATGCTAGGGCATCAGCTACCTCAACTATGGTTTTTTCTCCCATACCATATAATAATAAATCAGCATTACTATCAAGTAAAATAGATTTACGTACGGCATCATCCCAATAATCATAATGACCTAGTCTTCTTAAGGATGCTTCAACACCACCTATGATAATATCACTTTCAGGATAAAGATGCCTTAGCTTATTACAATACTTAATTAAAGCCCTATCAGGTCTTTTTCCCATTTCTCCATTTGGGGTATAGTAATCCTTCATTCTACGTCGTTTAGATACGGTGTAATGGTTAACCATAGAATCAATATTTCCACTAGAAACCAAAAATGCTAGTTTTGGAGTAGGGAAAACCTTAAAGTCCTCATCCTTGTTTATATCTGGTTGAGATATAATACAGCATTTATAACCAAAATTTTCTAGTACTCTTGTAATTATTGCAGGACCAAAAGAAGGATGGTCAACATAAGCATCTCCAGTAATAAATACAAAATCTGGTCTATCCCAACCGTATTGTTTCATCTCATCTAAGGTTAATGGTAAAAATGGCATATTATCACGCTCCTTTTTAATTATAACATAAATGTTATAAATACCATATTAAAATTATCTCATACAAAAAAATATGCTTGACATCTTTTGCCTTTTCATATATAATACCTAACGGTACATTTTATATATCCACAATGCCCTTAATTATTAAATTTAAGGAGGAAAATATTCTATGAATACTTATATGGCAAATAATCAAACTGTACAACACAATTGGTATGTTGTAGACGCAACTGGTTTAACACTAGGACGTTTAGCAACTCAAGTAGCTTCTTTATTAAGAGGAAAGCACAAACCTACTTATACTCCACATGTTAACTGCGGAGATAACGTAATTGTTATCAATGCTGACAAGATCAAGTTAACAGGAAATAAGTGGCAAGATAAAATCTACTATCGTCATTCAGACTATAATGGTGGATTAACTGCAGTTAATGCTGAAACAATGATGACTAAGTTCCCAACAAGAATGGTAGAGCTTGCAGTATTTGGTATGCTACCTCACACTAAGTTAGGTGACCAAATGAGAAAGCAACTTTATGTTTATGCTGGAAGCACTCATCCACATACAGCTCAAAAACCAGTTGAGTTTGTAGTTAAGGCTTAATAAGGAGGAAAAACAACTATGGCAAATAAGAAAGTTCAATATTTCGGAACAGGACGTCGTAAGAGTTCTGTAGCAAGAGTAGTTTTACAAGCAGGTAAAGGAAATATCACAATCAATGGTAGAGCTTTTGAGGATTATATCCCATCTGCAGCTGTTAGATTAGATGTTTTACAACCACTTGAGTTAACTGAAAATACTGATAAGTTTGATATTAGTGTTAATGTTTTTGGAGGAGGAACTACAGGTCAAGCAGGAGCAATCCGTTTAGGAATCACTCGTGCTTTAATGGAAGTAAATCCTGACTATAGAGCAACTTTAAAGCCAGCTGGATTAGTAACTCGTGATCCACGTGCTAAAGAGCGTAAGAAATACGGTCTTAAGAAAGCTCGTCGTGCTCCTCAATTCTCTAAGAGATAATTACAGTTTAGATTATATAATAAGATTAGAATTAATATGGATAAAGAAAAGCTTAGGACTCCCAATCCTAAGCTTTTTATTTTGTAATAATAATATGTTTATTGAACAATAATTTTTATATAAATCTATTTTTGCAAAAAAGTGTAAATTGTAAATTTGCTATAATAGATTAATTTATGTTATAATTAGCGCACGAGAGTAGTTGATTATAATGATGGAGTTAAACAAAAAGAAGATACAACTAAATAGAAAAGATATAAATGAAAGAAATTATAGAATATTACTAGTTACGTTAATAGCTATATTAATAATATATATATGTAGTATTCCTGTAAGTCTTATTGTTACAGAATATAAGGTTATGTTTGTTCCTTATTTGATAGTTATAGGAGTATTATCTATAATATTAGGTTTTATATTTTTGTTTAAAAAGGTATTTAAGAAATATATATTATTTTTTTCATATTTTTTATTTACTGCATTTTATTTATATTTAGCATTTTCAAGTATTGTTCTTCAGCCTGATATGGTATGTGTGACAATATTATTTTTCCTATTTTTAAATCCTATTATTATTTTAGATTATGAGTGGAGAATAGATACATTCACAGCTATGAATTCAATAATCTATATGGTTTTAGTATTAGTATTTAAAAATAATGATACTAAGGTTCATGAGATTTTTAATGTACTATCTACATTATCATTATGCTTATTTTTATCTCATTTTTCAAATAAGATAATGCTCGATAATATAGATTTAAAAAGACTTGCAGAGGAATCTGCAAAGACAGATTATTTAACAGGATTACGTAATAGAATTGAGCTTTTTGAGGTTTTAAAAACTGATAAAAATATTACTAGTGTAATAATGCTTGATATAGATTTTTTTAAAACGTATAACGATACCTATTCTCATCAAATGGGTGATGACTGTTTAATTGCCGTTTCAAATGTATTATTAGATATAAGTAATACTTATAAGGATGTAAACTTTTATCGTTATGGTGGAGAAGAATTTATTGGTATAGTAAAAAATATATTTGATGAATCTATTTATAATATAGCTGAGGATATTAGAAAAAAAGTTTATGATTTAAATATTGAACATATTAAATCTAATCATAATAAAGTCACAGTAAGTGTAGGATTCACTATTGTTATGGATCAAGATGCATTTGATTATAATATTGCGTTAAGTCAAGCTGACAAAGCATTATATAAAGCTAAGGATAATGGAAGAAATAGAGTAGAGAGATATATAGAAGAGTAACTATCAATAGCGGAATTTACTTTAGCAATTAACATGCAAATTATATTATTGTTAATTGCATATTATATTATTGTTAATGTTTGAGTTTCCCCATTTTTTTATTCAAGCATAAAAAATTACAATGTATATTATATATTGAATAATACCGAGTCATTTACTTCAATCAAAAAAATGGCTCGGTTATCGTATTACTTTATATATTAACATATTTTTTTATTAATAATTAATTTGTAAAAATAGCTTAGTTAAGCACTTTAATTTAATTTTGGGGAAACTAAAAATATTATTGTTAATGATATTGCATTATCGTTTTACTAGTGATATAATCATATCGAATGTTGTTTGTTAAATTAGGGAAGCATGAATTTAAGTTAGTAAGATAATTTTAATTTAACATAAGTAAAACTAAATATATAATGTGGGGAGAAAATAAGATGAGAAAAAAATAATTTTTGTAATTTTTGTAATTGGATTTTTAAGTTTATTTAATTTTAAAGTAAATGCACAACAATATGAAATTATAAAAGATGATAACTTGGGAAGAAGTATTAATCTTGTTAAAGATGAGGTAAGTGAATCTACATTTTCAACAAATTTAGTATTTGATTATGATAAACTTTATAATAATGTTGTTTCAAAAAAAATAATTATTGGTTCAGGGCATTCATATGATATTTGTGAAGAATCCTTAAGTAAATTTGTTGAAACAAATACTAATTCAATGAATTTTTCTGTTGGGGCTAATATTAAAGCTTTTGCAGCGGCGAAAGTAATTACTAATTTTAATGTATCAAAAGAAACTTCAACAGAATATTTTCAAAAATATTATAAAAAATACGAATCTAAGTCTAATATGTACCCCAAGTCAAGGACACTTATAAAAAAAGTGTAATTATTTGTGTA
>JBJEFR010000112.1:0-4284 GCA_051874255.1 Anaeroplasmataceae bacterium | reverse complement strand
AATATTCCATTGTCAATAAAAAAAATTGCGTTACTTAGTCAATTTCTATAAAAAATAGAGGCATTTCACCTCTATTTCTTTATCCTATTTAATAGAATATAAAATTTTAACTTCTTTTATTGTTAGAGGTCTATATGAACCCTCAACTAAGCCATCAAGATTAATTCCTGCAAACATTTCTCTTTTTAAATGCTTAACATTATAGCCTACAGCCTCAAACATTTTACGAACCTGTCTATTTCTTCCCTCAGAAATAACTAACCTAACTAATGAAGAATTGTGATTTTTATCGGTAGAAACAATTTCTACCAAAGCACGCTTTGTTTTCACTCCATCTATTACAACACCCTTCATTAGCTTTTCAAGTGCCTTTAGATTCATTATCCCATCAATTCTTGCTAAATAAGATTTTTTTACATTATTATCACTTTTTAAAAGCCTATTTGATAATTCGCCATCATTTGTTAAAAGTAATACACCTGATGTATCATAATCTAATCTTCCAATAGGAAATAGACGATTATTTAAATCGGTTGGTAATATTAAATCTAATACTGTTTTTCGATTTAAATCATCACTTACAGTAGTTACATATCCAACAGGCTTATATAATACATAATATACCTTTTCTTCCTTTTGAATAAGCTTTCCCTCAACTTCTATAGCATCCTTAGGTGAAACCTTAAACCCTTGAGTATGAACAACTTCCCCATTAACCTTAACTTTTCCTTGTTCAATTAACTCCTCACATTTTCTTCTTGAGGCAACTCCACATTGCGCCATCACCTTTTGAAGACGTTCTTCTTTATTTTCCATAACTATCACCAAAAATATAATAACATAAAATTAATAATTTTAATAGAAAAAATAAAATGGGATTACTCCCATTTAATTATAAATTTTTAAATACTGGAACTGAAGCCTTTAAATCATCACTTGATTTAACCTCAAGTAATACATTGGCATCATTTTTTTGTGCTAAAGCTTTAAAATACTTTAAGTCAATAGTACCATCTCCAAGTGATAAATGATCTCTTTTTCCATCAGAATCATGGAAATGGAATTCCTTAAATGGTAGGTTCAGTTCTTCATTTAATTTTCTTAGTTGGAATGAATTTGTAGAATCATGACCTATATCATAGTTAAAATAAAATCCTTCTTCATTTAAGAATCTATAAGCATCATCTAAATACGGAATAACAGCGTTATGATTAACATTTTCAATAACTAGAATTACTCCATTTTTTTCACAAATATTTCTAGCCTTATTTAAAGCATTTAATAACCTTCTTTTATAAGCATCAAACTCTTTTGTATAAATATAGTTCTTTACTCCAGATATAGTACAAACTGGTCCTTTATTTAAATGAACATTAAGCATCTTTAATCTACATTTTGATCCTAATGTAACATATTTTTCTAATAATTTTAAATAAGCCTCTGTTACTTCCTCATATGATGCAAAATCAGTTTCATCGTAAAAATGAAGGGTTTGAAATAAATTTGCATCCTCAAGAATTTTATTTAAATGCTCTGGATTTTCTAAAGCATTTCTTCCATAGGAAAAATTTAAATTATTTTCTATAAAATCAAGTCCAAGCTCTTTAGCTAATTTAATATTATCTTCAATTGTTTCATATTCATATAAAATAGGCATTCCAAGCTTCATATACTTCACCTTTTTTACTTTATTAAACGTACCTTATATACATTTTCAATTGCTTGTAATTTACTAACAACTGTTAAATCCTCATTATCAACATCAATAACAGTATATGCATAATCTCCACGACTCTTATTAACCATATTTGTAATATTAATATTAAGTTCACCAAAAACAGTAGTAAATTGGGCAATCATATTTGCAACATTTTTATGACAAATTGTAACACGAGCAGCTGATTGACACTTTCCTGCATCACATTGTGGATAATTTACTGAATTAGTAATATTTCCATTTTCCATATAATCCATAATTTCAAGTGCAGCCATCTTAGCACAATTATCCTCAGCTTCCTCTGTTGAAGCACCTAGGTGAGGAGTAAGAATTACTCCCTTCTTACCAGCCGTTACAGGATTTGCGAAATCTGTTACATAGCTTTTTACCTTACCCTCTTCTAAAGCCTTTACTAAACACTCTTCATCAACCAATAGGTCACGAGCAAAATTTAAAATTGTTACATTTGGTTTCATCATAGAAATAGCCTCAGCGTTGATTAACCCCTTTGTTGAATCTAATAATGGAACATGAATAGTGATAAAATCACAGTTCTTATATATTTCCTCATTAGTTTTAACAACATGTACCTGGCTTGATAGATTTAGGGCATGCTGCACTGATAAATATGGATCACATCCATAAACCTCCATACCTAAAGATGCTGCAGCATTTGCTACTAACACACCAATAGCTCCAAGTCCAATTACTCCAAGCTTTTTACCTAATATTTCATTTCCAGCAAAAGCCTTCTTAGCCTTTTCTTGTGACTTTGCAATGTTAGAATCAGTAGCATTTTCCTTACACCAATTAATTCCACCAATAATATCACGTGATGCTAAAAGCATTCCCGCAAGGACAAGCTCCTTAACCGCATTAGCATTTGCACCAGGAGTATTGAATACAACAATACCTTCTAATGCACATTTATCTAATGGAATATTATTAACTCCTGCACCTGCACGAGCAATTGCCATTAAATTTTTTGGCATTTCCATTTCCTTCATATCTTGACTTCTAACTAATACAGCATCTGCTTCCTCAAATTTATCAACTATTTCATAATTAGAGGTTAATACATCAAGACCAACCTTTGATATTGCATTTAAACAATTAATTTTTACCATTATTATCACCTATTATTATAAATTTTCTTCTTCAAATTTTTTCATAAATTCAGTTAAAGCAATTACTCCTGCCTTTGGCATAGCGTTATAGATAGATGCACGCATTCCTCCAACTGTTCTATGTCCCTTAAGATTTTCAAGTCCAGCCTTCTTTGCCTCTGCAACAAATTTAGCTTCAAGCTCTTCCTTTTTAGCAGGGTCAGTTACTACATCTGGATTAACAATGAAAGGAACATTCATTAATGAACGACTCTTCTTTTCAACAGTACCCTTAAATAATTTAGAATTATCTAGGTAATCATATAAAATTGCTGCCTTTTCTTCATTTCTTTTCTTTGATGCCTCAAGTCCACCATTAGCTAATAAATATTTAAATACTAGTCCACAAATATATATACACCAGCAGTTTGGAGTATTATATAAGGAATCATTATCTGCTTGTGTCTTATATTTAAGCATTGTTGGAGTATAAGGTAATACATCCTCAGTAATTAAATCCTCTCTTATAATAGCTACAACCATTCCTGCAGGTCCAACATTCTTTTGTACTCCTGCAAAAATCAAACCATACTTTGTTACATCAACTGGCTCACTTAAAAAGCAAGATGATTGGTCTGCAACCAAAATATGTCCCTTAGTATTTGGTAGTTCATGATATTTAGTTCCATAAATAGTATTATTTTCACAAATATATACATAATCTGCATCTTCTCTAATTGGAAGATCACTACAATCTGGAATATATGTGAATGTCTTATCAGCACTTGAAGCTACTGCAACACAGTCACCAAAAATTTGTCCTTCTTGATATGCCTTTTTAGCCCATTGTCCTGTAATAATATAATCAGCCTTTTTATTTTTCATAAGATTCATAGGAACCATTGCAAATTGTTGACTAGCTCCACCTTGTAAGAATAATACCTTATAATTATCTGGTATATTCATAAGCTTTCTTAAGTCAGCTTCAGCTTCCTTAATAATGTTATCGAATGCCTTAGATCTATGTGACATTTCCATTACAGACATACCTGTACCTTTATAGTCAAACATATCCTCTGCTGCACTTTTTAAAACTTCTTCAGGTAATACAGCTGGACCTGCACTAAAATTATAAACTCTTTTCATTCTATTATCTCCATTTCAATTAACATATGGCTATATTTTAGCCCATTTTTTTGTTAAGTCAACAGCTTTTTTGAATTATTTTTATTTTGTATTTTAGGGAAAATCGAATCCGTTTTTGTGTACGCCTATAAAATACACGTGTTCGTGAATAAGCGAAAACATGTAATCTGTGCACAATACGAAAACGGCAGTTTGTATAATGAAAACAAAATTTCAAAAAATGACAAAATACATAAAAATACAAATTACAAGGCATAATAAATCACTTAAAATACCAACAACAACACTATAACGATACTTACTTACTCCGATACT
>JBJEFR010000111.1:0-4334 GCA_051874255.1 Anaeroplasmataceae bacterium | reverse complement strand
TATAAATATAGGAATATGACAGCATTTTATATACTTTGTATATAAGTTGATAAAAATAGATTGATATATATAAATTAGTAATAATATTTGTTGATTTTTGAGAAAAATAGAGCCTAACTCGTAAATAAATTAATGAGTGTGCGGCTCTAGATTATCAAGCCAGACACTTCCTTTGAGAGCGTAGATACTAGTTTCTCACGCTAATATCATATCGCGGGATGCATTACTGCAGAGCCTCTTGTCGTGCCTATTCGGGTGATCGTTTACATCGAAGGGCATATTGCACCATCAACCAAAGCGGTATTTTAATCCCGGATACCATATATGTCTTGAATTTAATGCAGTATCCCACATTAAATTCTTATTTGGTTGAGTCCCAGCCATCTGCAAGATGACTTCACTGGGTTCCAATACACTTATATTATAATATTAAATTTAAAATGGTGTGAGGACAGCAATTGTCCTATTTATATATTAGTATTTTGTTATAAAGATTTAATCATTTTAAATATAATCCATTGTAAAGTAAACTTGACATATTTGACATTTATATGTATAATTCGATATGGATTTATGTAAAAAGGAGAATTATATAATGATTAATAATAGAATAGTTCAATTAATATATCGTACAATATTTTTAACAATTTCCTTATTTGGGATAATTGAAAGCTTTGGGTTGTTTGCAGGACAAACACCTGGACTTGGATGCTTAGTATATTACACTAGTTTATCTAATTTCTTGTGCTTTGGTGTAATGATGGCAGTATGGATTAGTACCTTAAAATATATTAATAAAAATGAGCTTAGGGGATATAATACCTGCGTAACGCATTTAAAATTTTCATCAACTATTATTATTTTAGTAACATTTTTAGTATATAATTTTATATTAGCTGATTCTATGTTTGAAGAGGGTTGGAATTCATTAGGAAATTTAACAAAGCATATAATATGTCCACTTTTATTTATATTTGATTATTTATTATTTGACAAGCATCATAGTGTAAAATGGTATGATCCTCTATTATGTACTGTTTTACCATTAATATATGTTATTTTCATTTTAATAAGAGGTGCTATTCTACCTAGTGATTATTCGGGTACAATTTATCCTTATTTCTTTTTAGATGTTAATGAATTAGGACTTGGTGGAGTTTGTATTTGGGTATTAATATTAGTTATTGTATTTGTGGTTATAGCTTATCTTTTATTTTTATATGATAAAATTGAATATAAAGATAAAAAAATAAGCTTTTCATTAAAGAATAAATAATTTAATAATTCTGGTACAAGATAAATATTATTTATCTATTATTGAAGGAGATAGAAGTATGAGTAAGGTATATGAGTTTTTAAAGGAATGTGGATATTTTTATGTTTTAACAATTAATGGAGATTTTCCTGCAGGAAGACCATTTGGTGCGGTGATGGAATATAACGGGAAATTATATATTGCAACTAATAATACAAATGACGTTCATAAACAGTTAAGATGTAATGGTAATATTCAAATTATAGCTAAAAAGGAACAAACTAGAGAGTGGCTTAGAATTACTGGGAATGCTTTAGAATGCAGTGATATTAAAATGAAACAAAGAATGCTTATGGAGTGTCCTAATATTGTTAAGCATTATAAAAGTGCAGAAGCTGATAATTATCTACTATTTGAGATTAATGTTTTAAATTATGAGTTTCATTAATAAATTTTAAAGACTATTACTTAAAATAGTAGTAGTTTTTTTAATTTTATGACAAAATATATCAAATAATAATTTAAATGCTTTTCTTAGATAAGCTTTACTTTGTCTACTTTTCGTAGGTTTATTTAAAATTATAAACAGCTTAAAATTTATTTGAGGTGATAGAATGAATCAATATGTAACAGGAAGTACAATAAAAGAGTTAAGAGAGGAAAAGAAAATAACCCAACAGGAGCTTGCAGATATGCTATATGTATCTGCAAAAACAATATCTAAATGGGAAACTGGGAAGGGATTTCCGGATGTTAGCATACTAGAGGATTTAGCTTTGGCTTTAAATGTTTCTATAACGGAGCTTTTTAGTGGAGAAAGAGTTATTAATACTAATACTCATGCAAATATGCTTAATGTAAGATTTTATATTTGTCCTATATGTGGAAATGTTATTTTTTCAATAGGAGAGAGTAAGATTATATGTCATGGAATAGAATTACAACCATTAGAGCCTGAGGATATTGTATTAGATTATGAAATAATTGAGGATGAAATATATGTTAATATAGATTCTAAAATGACTCATGATGATCATATATCCTTTATCGCAGGAGTAAGCGCTGATAAGGTAGAATTAAAGAAGCTTTATGTTGAAGGAGGTTCTGATGCTAGGCTAAAGCTAAGTGGTTTAAAATATATTTATTATTATAGTAATAGGAATGGATTATTTAGGTTTAAATATAGTAAAATAAAAACAAGATAATGGTTTTAAAAGGGTGGTTTAGGTATGAGTTTATGGAATCCATGGCGCGGATGTAAAAAATGTAGTGAAGGGTGTCTACATTGCTATATTCATAAGGGTGATTTAAAAAGAAAAGTTAATACAAATGATATCGTAAAGACTAATGATTTTTATAAGCCTATTCTAAAATTAAAAAATGGTAATTATAAAATGAAATCAGGATTAGTATATGTAGGATTTTCAACTGATTTTTTAATTGAAGAGGCAGATTTATGGAGAGAAGAATGCTTTTCAATGATAAAAGAAAGAAAGGATTGTACATTTTTATTTTTAACTAAACGAATAGATAGGTTTATGAAATGTATTCCAAGTGATTGGGGCGCAGGATATGATAATGTAGTTGTCTGCGCTACTATTGAAAATCAGAAAAATGCTGATTATAGACTAAGTATATTTAAGAATTTACCAATAAAGCATAAATGTATTACAGCACAACCATTGCTTGAAGATATTAATATTGAAAAGTATCTCGATGATATAGAATTAGTTGTAGTAGGAGGAGAATCAGATATTAATGCTCGTCCCCTTAATTATGATTGGGTATTAAATATAAGAAATCAATGTATAAGAAAAAATGTTAGTTTTGAATTTAGACAATGTGGTACTTATACAATTAAGGATGGTAAAAAATATAAAATTCCAACAAAGGATTTATGTAAACAAGCTAAGCTAGCAAATATAAATTATAAAAAAGTCTAATTAAAGGCAAAAAATGAGCATATGCAACTATCAGTTGACAAATTTTCAAGTTTAATTGCTAGTGTGCTACTAACATAAATGTTAATATTAGGGTGTAAATCGGGAGGAATGAATATGATTTTTGCAGACAAATTAATTAATTTAAGAAAGAAGGCTAACATGAGCCAGGAGGAACTTGCAGACATGCTTGGAGTTTCTAGACAATCAGTATCTAAATGGGAAGGAGCCCAATCTATTCCTGAAATTAATAAGGTTATTGAGCTTAGTAAAATATTTGGAGTTTCAACAGACTATTTATTAAAGGATGAAATGGAGCTTGAGGAAAACATAGTAATAAAGGAAGTAACAGATAAGAAATATGTTACTATAGAGGAAGCTAATGAATATTTATCTATTATAAGTAAAAGTAAGTTTTTAGTATCTTTAGGAGTATTATTATGTATTATCTCACCTATAACATTATTAATTCTATCTATGATGACAAAGAATTCTAACATGAACGAAAGTCTAGCAAGCGCAATAGGACTTATTACATTAATAATAATAGTAAGTATAGCTGTTGTATTATTTATATTATCAGGATTTAAATTAAAAAAATTTGAATATCTTGAAAAGAAATCTATTGAAACAGAATATGGTGTAGTAGGTATTGTAAATGATAAGAAAAATAAATTTAGTCAAATTTATATTACTATGAATGTTATAGGAGTATTATTATGTGTACTATCTACAATTCCTTTATTTATTACATCATTTATTAATGATGGTAAATATATTATTTTTGGAGTATGCTTATTATTAGCTATAGTTTCTATAGCTGTATTTATATTAACACTTGCAGGAATACAAATGGCATCATACAATAAGCTTCTTCAGGAGGGGGACTATACTAAAGAAAAGAAGAGTATTAATCCTTTAATTGGAAATGCTATGGGAATTCTTTGGCTATTAGCTACTATTATATATTTAACCTGGAGCTTTATTTCAAAGGATTGGCATATTACTTGGATTGTGTGGGTTATTGCAGGCTTGTTATCACCTGTTGTTAGTTTTACTATAGCTACAATAAAAAAGAAATAAATTAATCTAGATTTCTATCTAGATTTTTTTATTATGATGTATAATATAGTAAAAAG
>JBJEFR010000110.1:0-4347 GCA_051874255.1 Anaeroplasmataceae bacterium | reverse complement strand
CTTTTCATATCCAACCTAATACTATTTCTTTTTTATAATAATAGCAATGGCCTTATAAGCCACTCACTTTTTTTCAAGTAAAATACATTTATAATACTATTTAAACATAAAAAAGCAATAATATTGATTATTATTAATATTTAATATATAATAATATCGAAATTTTAAGGGTGATTAAAATGAGAAAAGCATGCTATCCAGGATCATTTGATCCGCTTTCAAATGGACATTTAGATATTATTAAAAGAGCCTCAAGGCAATTTGATGAGGTATATATACTTGTAGCCGTAAATATAGCTAAAAAATATACATTTTCTGCCTTAGAACGTGTAGCTATGATTAAAGCTGTAATAAAGGATTTACCTAATGTATATGTAGAGGCTAGCTCTGATTTAGTAGTAAATTATTGTATTAAAAACAATATTAATACTATTATTCGTGGACTTAGAAATTATATGGATTATGAAAATGAATTTTCATTATACCAATTTAATCGTGATATAAATCCTAATGTAGAAACGTTACTTATGTTCCCTTCAACAAGAACTCAATTTATT
Source organism: Anaeroplasmataceae bacterium (assembly GCA_051874255.1). Lineage (GTDB taxonomy): Bacteria > Bacillota_I > Bacilli_A > Acholeplasmatales > Anaeroplasmataceae > UBA3206. Next base: position 3,790 of record JBJEFR010000110.1, on the reverse strand, counting down.
TCATCTAGTGCAATAAAGGAGCTTATTGCCTTTGATCTAGATATTAGCCCTTATGTACCAAAGGAAATAGCTAAGGATATAATTGCAAAATTAAAGAAATAAACCTGCAAAAGCTTGCAGGTTTATTTTTTACTTTATATTTTTTATTGCCTCATTAATCTTATTAATAGCATCAGTATAAGATAATTCTTCTTTTTCGTTTGTATATCTATTCTTAAGCTCAACAATACCTTCAGAAGCGCGTTTTCCAACCACTATAGCATATGGAATACCTATAAGCTCCCAATCCTTAAGCTTAAATCCAAGACCTGCCTTACGGTCATCTAAAATAGTTTCAACCTTGGTATTATCTAATAATTCCTTATAGATTTTATCAGATAATTCCTTTTGTATTTCATCTTCATATTTTACAGGAACAACTACAGCATGATATGGCGCAACTATTAAAGGCCACTTAATACCAAATTCATCGTTATTTTGTTCAACAATTGCCTGAAGGGTTCTTGTAACACCAATACCATAACATCCCATAACCATTGGAACGTTTTCTCCATTTTCATTAACATAACTACATTTCATTGGCTCACTATATTTTGTTTGAAGCTTAAATATTTGACCTATTTCAATTCCACGATCAATTTTCATAGCCTTACCACAACAAGGACATAAATCTCCCGCTACTGCCTTTCTTAAATCAAGGACAGTACCTGTAAAATCTCTTCCATAATTTACATTCATTAAATGGTATCCTTCCTTATTGGCTCCTACTATAATATTTTTCATTTCACTAACTTCTTTATCAATAAATAGCTCACAATTTAAGCCTACTGGTCCTAAAAATCCGTGAATAGTATTAAGCTTCTTGATATCCTCATCATTTGCGAATGTTAAGAAGGCTTCTGCAGTATCCATGGCATTTACAAGCTTAATTTCATTAACCTCACGATCACCTCTAACTAAGGCTGCAACAACTCGGTTATTTTCTGTATCCTTGTAAAGAATAGTTTTTACAGTCTTCTTTGGGTCTACATTTAAGAAAGATGCAACCTCCTCAATAGTTCTACTATTTGGAGTATAAACTTCTTCCATATCACCCATTTTGCTATCATCACTAAGCGTACAAATAGCTTCAGCCTTTTCCACGTCAGCTGCATAATCTAGGGAATCACAATATACGATATCACTTTCACCAATATCACTTAAAGCCATAAATTGATGGCTTCCATTTCCTCCGATAGCTCCTGTATCAGCTAATACAACTCGATAATCAAGTCCTAAACGAGTGAATATCTTAGAATATGTTTCATACATTTCATTATAGCTTACCTCAAGTCCAGCTTGATCCTTATCAAATGAATAAGCATCCTTCATAATGAATTCTCTTCCCCTCATAAGTCCAAAACGAGGACGAGCTTCATCTCTATATTTAGTTTGAATTTGGTAAATATTTAAAGGAAGGTTTTTACTAGATTTTACTGTATTTCTAACTATATCAGTAAATACCTCCTCATGAGTAGGTCCTAAACAGAATTCTCTTTCATGTCTATCCTTAAACCTAAATAACTCTGGACCATATTTTTCCCATCTATGACTTTCTACCCATAGCTCCTTTGGTTGAACTGCAGATGATAAAATCTCTAAAGCTCCGCTTTTATCCATCTCATCTCTAATGACATTTTCAATTTTATGTAAAACACGAAGTCCTAGTGGCATAAAATTATAAACTCCAGCTACAATCCCTCTTATCATACCAGATCGTATTAATAAGCTATGGCTTACTATTTTCGCATCAACTGGTGCTTCCTTAAGTGTAGAAATTAACATTTTACTTGCTTTCATATCATCAATCTCCATTTTTTTATTAGAATTACCTATTGAGTATATCACATAATTGAATTTTTTTAAATATTTATCCTTGCATTATGGCATTTTTTTGCTTTCTAGTATATAATAATAAATAGAGAAAAAATGTAGGATATAATTTTAATAGGAGGAAAATATGGCAATTCAAAAGATTAAGGGTAAAGATGAAATTGGATTCTATGCTCTTGGTGGTCTTGGTGAAGTAGGAAAAAACATGTATGTTTTTGATATAAAGGAACAGCTATTTATTGTAGATGCTGGAATTCTTTTCCCTGATGAACACTTACTGGGTGTTGACTACGTAATACCTGACTTTCAATATTTAATGGAAAATCAAGAAAGAATTGTGGGTCTTTTTATAACTCACGGACATGAAGATCATATAGGTGGTATACCATTTTTATTAAAAAAGGTTAAAATACCTAAAATTTATGCTGCCGGTGTAGCTATTGATCTAATTATGAACAAACTAAGTGATTATAAGGATATAAAAGTCCCTCAAATTATTGAATTTAAGAATAATACTAAGCTTAAATTTATCGGTGTTGATATATCATTTATTAGATTAAACCACTCAATACCTGATTCATATGGTATTGTTTTTAAAACCCAGCATGGTAATCTATTCCATACTGGAGATTTTAAATTTGATTTCACACCTGTAGGTCCAGGCTGTGAATTCGATATGCTTGCTTCTCTTGGTGAGGAAGGAGTACTAGCCTTATTTGCAGATAGTACTAATGCTTGTGTTGAAGGATTTACCAAAAGTGAGAAGGTCGTAGGAAAATCAATTAAAGACCTATTCGCTCACATTGATTCAAGAATAATCGTCGCAACCTTCGCTTCAAATATGTACCGTGTACAACAAATAATTGAGGCATCATATTTAAATAATCGTAAGGTTGCAGTATTTGGTAGATCAATGGAAAAAACCATCGAGGTTGGCCAACAGGTTGGATACATAAGTGCTCCTGCTGGAACAATTATTGATGCATCTGAAATAAATAACTACAAATTAAATGAGATAACATTATTAGTTACTGGTTCACAAGGAGAGCCACTTGCGGCCCTATCAAGATTGGCTAATGGTTCACATAGACAAATTAAGCTTGTTCCTGGTGACACTATTATCTTCTCCTCTTCTCCAATACCTGGAAATCAAGAGGGAGTTAATAAAACCATTAACTTATTATTTAAAAATGGAGCCAATGTAATAGTAAACTCACCTATTAATGATACTCATACCTCAGGGCATGCCTCTCAGGGTGACTTAAAGCTTATGCAATCATTATTAAAACCAAAATTCTTTATACCAGTTCATGGTGAATATAGAATGCAAAAGGTTCACACTGAACTAGCTATTGAATGTGGATGTAAGCCTGAAAACACCTTTGTATTAGAAAATGGTGATGTACTTGCAATAACTGAAAATTCAGCTAGACGTTCTGGTCATGTTCAATCTGGTGATGTATATATTGATGGTACTCGTATTGGAGATATAGATAATACTATCATTAGAGAACGTAAGATGCTATCTGAGGATGGACTGTTCTTCGTAATATTCACATTATCTAAATCATATGAAATATTAGTTGAACCTCAGGTTGTTTCTCGTGGATTCATTTACATGAAGGATTCAGAGGAATTAACTAAATATTTTATAGATAAAGCAAGAGAATATTTATTATCATTATTAAATACTTCTAATCCAAATCTAAATAATATAAAACTATCATTAACTGAATATTTAACTAAGATAATAAAAGAAAAAACAGATAGAAAACCAATAGTTCTACCTGTATTTATGATAGTAAATTGTTAATGAAAATACCCTATTGTCAAATGACTTTAGGGTATTTTTTAATGTTGTTCCTATCTACTCCCCATATCTATTCTATACCCATCCATTAGATATCCATATATATCT
>JBJEFR010000109.1:0-20639 GCA_051874255.1 Anaeroplasmataceae bacterium | reverse complement strand
TTTAAATAATATCATTTAAAAACAAGATTTTCAATAAATTTCAACTATGATATAATAATATTTGGTGATATAGATGATTATAAATAAACTATCTCCTCAAGGATATTGTAAAGGAGTAATAAGCGCCATTGATATTGCAAATAATATTAAAGATGCTAAAACACCAATTTATTCCTTAGGAGCTTTGATACATAATAAAAAAATGGTTGAGGAGCTTAAAAAAAAGGGAATTATTACTATAGACGATAAATCCCTTACTAGACTTGAAATGCTTGATAAAATAAACGCAGGAAGCATTATAATTTCAGCACATGGTGTAGCTCCTAAAGTTTATGAAAAAGCCAAGGAAAAAGGTCTTCAAATTATTGATGCAACCTGTGGATATGTAAAAATGACTCATATGCAAATAAAAAAGCATCTTGATCTTGGATATGATGTATATTATATTGGAGCTTTAAAGCACCCTGAATGTGAAGGAGCTATTGGTATATCTAATAAAATTAAGCTTATCACATCTATGGATGATATTGATAAATATACATTTATTGATAAATCCTTCATTATTAATCAAACAACATTATCTTTATATCAAATAGATATACTACATAAAAAAATAAAAGAAAAAAATCCTAATGTTAAAATAGCTAAAAGTATTTGTAATGCTACTACTCTAAGACAAAATGCTGTTATAAACTCTAAGGTAGTTGATTTAACTATTATCGTTGGTGATAAATCCTCAAGTAATTCATTAAAGCTATTTGAGCTTGCCCAAAAAATAAACAAAGCTTTAATGATAGAAACAGTTAAGGATTTATATGATTATGATTTTACTAATATTAAGGAAATAAATATCACCTCAGGTGCTTCTACTCCAGACTATATTACCAGTGAGGTTATCGATTATTTAAAAGCCATTTAAACATACAATCCTCTACATAAGGAATATTAGAAGCTTCTAAATATTCTTTAATTTCTTCACTAGAGGCACCTGGCTGAATAACACAAGCCTTAATGTTTTTCTTGCATTCCTTAAGTAATAATAGGCCCTTTGCAGGATGTATACATAAATCGATTACAAAATCATCATATATTACTTCATTAATAGATGTTAACTCTTTACCTACTGATGATACATTATAATTAGCCTCTAAAAGGGCTTTTTTTATTTTATAGGCATATTTCTCTTCATCTAAGGTATTTCCTATTACTACTATATTTTTATTCTTCATTATCTCATTTAAAGTCATTTTCATCTCTCCTTTAAAAAAATGTGAGGTATACGCCTCACATTTATTATTTTTTAACTATAAATTTAGGGTCCATAGCTTCAATAAGCTTATTTTTAATTTCTTCAAGTACATCATCTGCTGGTTCATATGCATGAGTATTCATTTGGAATATTCCTCCCCATTCATCCTGTCCCTCATATTTTGGACATAAATGGAAATGTAGGTGTCCTCCTGTGTCTCCATATGCACCATAATTAATTTTACCTGGCTTAAATGCCTTATGCATTGCAGTTGCTACAGCATTAACATCCTCAATAAAATCAATTCTTTCCTCCTTAGTAAGATCACACATTTCAGATACATGATCATTATATGCAACAATTACTCTTCCATATTTTGTTTGCTCTTTAAAAACAAAAACAGTTGATGTTTTCATTTCAAAGGCACGGTATCCGAATTTTTGATATAGTGAAGGATTGTCATCCTTCATACAATAAGCACAATTCTCGTTTTTCATTTTTAAAATCTCCTTTATTATCTTTATTTTAATTCATTTTATCCTTAGTTTCAACACCTTTTGTAATAAAACTATCTCCATATTTAGAATTAAATTCCTTCATAATATTTCTTAATTTTTCTTCCTTTTCAATAATGCTTTGATATGTAAACAAATTATATTCTATTTCAATATCAGAGGATTTTCTTAAATTACTAAAGCCTACTCCTACAAGCCTTAAAGTTTCATTATGATAATTATTTTCAAGAAGCTCCTCGATTGTATCATTTATTTCAAATAAATCATCTGTATATTCTATTGTTTTACTTCTAGTAATAGTTTTAAAATCAGTATTTCTTAAGGTTATAGTAATAGTTTTAGTTAAATATCCATCATGCTTAATACTTTTATGGAGCTTAATAGCCATTTTTCTTAATTCTAATAAAATATCATCAAAATCATTAAGTCTATAATCATAAGTTTGACTTAGTGAAACACTTTCACTTGTTTGATATCTATTTGGATCAACTATATCACTAGAATTTCCAATTATTGCATTATAGGTTGAATCAAAACGATCTTGACCTAATATAGCTATTATTTTCTCTTTATTTTCAACATTCATAAAATCGCCAATAGTATTAATACCTATATTTATTAGCTTTGGACTGGTTTTTTTTCCTATTCCAAATATATCTCCTACATCAAGTGGATATAATATCTTATCTACCTCTCTTTTCCTTAAAACGGTAATTCCCATTGGCTTTTTAATATCTGATGCCATTTTAGCTAGGAAAAGAGTTGGAGCTATTCCGATACTACAAGGAAGCTTATATTCCTTAACAAGTCTTCTTTGAATTTCGCTTGCAATATCTAAAGCATTCCTTTTTTGACATAGCTCAGTCATATCCGCATATAGTTCATCTATTGAGGCAACCTCTATTACATCAGTGTACTCCTTTATTAAATTAATAAAATATCCTTGATATTTTTTATATTCCTGATAATCACCATTTAAAATAATCAAGCTTGGAAGCTTTTTATAGGCTTCTATAATAGGCATTGCCGAATGAATACCATATTTTCTAGCCTCGTAGGATGCTGTTGATATTACTCCCTTGTAGGTATTTTCCCTTCCTATGGCAAATGCTTTTCCCTTAAGACTAGGATTTTTTATTACCGCAACACTACAAAAAAACATATTAAGATCGATATGAAATATAATTCTAGCCTTATTTTTCAAAAAAATACCCCTTTCTTTTTAGATAATATTATTATATAATAATTATATCGTATTTTACGATTTTAATAAATAGACATGAAGAATGTAGGTGAACATTTTGGCACAAAATAAAAAAAGAGTAAAAAAGGAAGAAAATAAAAAAGCATATAAAAATCCTATTTCATCAATTTGGGGTAAGATTTTAATCGTAGTACTATCACTTGCGATGGTTGGTGGAATCCTATTTGGATTAATTAGCGCAATCATTTCAAATTTTGGTAATGTATAGATAAAAAGAGATTCATGTGAATCTCTTTTTTTTAATCTACTATATAAATATCCATATCATTAAGCATAAATTCAATATATATTCCATATGCCTCTAAAGGATTTTTTAACATTACATGAGTTACTGCTCCTACTATTTTATTATCCTGAATAATAGGACTACCACTCATTCCTTGGACTATTCCCCCACACTTTGATATTAAGGTTTCATCAGTAACCTTAAATTTTATTCCCTTAATATCCTTATTCTTTTGTTTTTTAAGCTCAGTAATATTTATATCATATAATCCTACCTCTGTACTACTTATTGAGGTCATTATTTGAGCACTTCCACATTGTACTTCATCCTGAAGCTTAATATTAAGAAGCTTTAAATTTGATTTATCATAGCTATCAATCACATTACCATGAATTCCTGTAAGAGTATTTTTAGAAACATTTCCTGCCATATCTGATGATATTGTGGCTCTTTTTTCTCCAGCCTCATTGCCTCTTGGCTTAATTATTTTATCGACTGATGCCTTATATATTTCACCACCATAGGAATTTGTATCAATCATTTGATGACCAAGAGATCCATATATATTATATTCAGGTAGAATATAGGTTAAGGTTCCTACTCCTAAAACATAATCCTTAATGTATAATCCTAAATGATATTTATCATTTACCTCACATGGCTTAATATAGGTATCAATTAATTTATCATTTCTTTTTAAAGTAATACTTGATAAGTTACCTTTTGAATTATTTATTGCCTCAAATAAACTACTTTTTGAGGTTATATCACAGCCATTATATTTAACAATATAATCTCCTTCACTGATATTACTATCCTTCCAGGGAGTATATATATTATTATCTTCTCTTATTCCATACATTCCCATAACCATTACATTAGTATTTAATCTTATACCAATGCTTTCTCCTGAAACATAAAGCTTAGTGTCTTTAGATATATCTATCGCATAAATATTTACACTTATTAATAAAAAAATAGAAGTTATTATTAAAAGAAACAGCTTTTTCATTTATATTACACCTCATATATTATTATTTGTGTAAATCTTACTTTTAAAAAGACAATTTTTATGATAATATAGTTTCCGTTGGGATTTGATATAATGATAAAGTTAGTAACAATAGATTTAGATAATACTTTACTAAATAAAAATAAAGAAATAACTGAATATAATAAAGAAATAATTAAGCTTGCAAGAAAAAAAGGAGTTCATATTGTCCTTGCGACAGGAAGACCTATTGAAGGAGTTAAGGACTATTTAAATATTCTTAATATGAATACTAAGGATGATTATGTAATTTGTTATAATGGAGGAAAAATATATAACCTTTATAATAATGAAATAATCCATAGTGAATTCATAACCGCTAGTGAAATGCAAAGTGTATATAAATTATCTAAAAACATGGGACTATACTTTCATACCTTTGATATAAACGGTAATTTATATTGCCCTCATTTTAACCACTATACTGATATAGAGGCTACTCTTAATCATATTGATTGTCATATTAAGGATGTTATGGATTTTAAGGATGAATTATTCTTGAAAGCCATGATTGTTGATAGTGAAGAAAACATTAATTATGCATATAACCATGTACCAAGTGAATTTAAAGAAAAATTTAATGTTGTAAGAAGCTCTAAAATATTTTTAGAATTTCTTAATAAAAAGGTAGACAAAGGAAATGCTCTTACCTATCTTGCAAATTATCTTAATATCGATATTAAGGATACTATGGCTATTGGAGATGCATCTAATGATAAGGGAATGATTGTCTCTTCAGGAATAGGTGTTGCGATGAGTAATGCTTTCCCTGAAATATTAGAAATAGCTGATTATATTACTACTTCCTGTGAGGAATCTGGAGTAGGATATGCTATAAATAAATTTTGTTTAGAACAATAAAAGGGGACGATTTGTCCCCTTTATTCATTATTCAAAAGCATATCTCTTGCAGCCTCTAGGCTATATTTTGATAATATACTACCACCTATCATAGTTGCAATATGAGAAACTCTTTCCTCATAATCTAGCTTTTTAAGATTAGTTACTGTTCTACCTTCCTTTTCTTCCTTATATATCCATAAATGATTATCAGCTATTGCTGCAACACTAGGTAAATGAGTGATACAAAGCACCTGGGTAACCTTACTAATATTTTTTATCTTTTTAGCTATTTTAAGAGCTGCATCACCTGAAACACCGCTATCTATCTCATCAAATACCATAAGCGATAATTTGCTTTTTTGAATGAAATAAGATTTAAAGGCTAACATTATTCTTGAAAGCTCTCCACCTGAGGCAACCTTATTTAATGGCTTTAATGGTTCACCCTTGTTAAGGCTTATCATAAATGAAACCTCATCAACACCATTATCCATAAATTTTGTTGAATCTAATGGATTATCTAATACTGGGTCATTAAAGGTTATTTCAAACATAGTATCATATAAATCTAAATCCTTACATTCCTTTATAATAGCCTCACTTATTAGTTTTGATTCTTTTTTTCTATAGTTAGTTAATTTACTAGAAATTAACTTTAAATCATTAAAGCTTGACTCTACCTTTTTATATGAGGTATTTAATACCTCATCATAATTGTTTGCTAGATCTAATTCTAACTCAATTTTATTAAGATAATCAATAAGCTCAGATACTGACATTTTATACTTATTTTTAATTTTTTCTATCTCATTTAATCTTTCCTGCATTAAATCAAGCTCTGAAGCATCAAAATCTAAATTATTAATCGCCTTGTATATACTACTTTTAACATCATCTAGCATATAATATGCATCATTTAGCTTATCAGAATTTTCTAAATATTCTTTATCATATTCCTTTATCTTATCAAGTGATTTAGATGCATTATAAATATTATCTAATGAAAAATATTCATTTTCTAAATTTTCATATGCCTCATTTAGAGATTTAAATATCTTATCATAATTACTTAGCTTTGAAATACCTTCTTCTAATTCCTTATCTATACCCTCATATAGTTCTAATGCTTTAAGCTCCTTATATTGATAGGTAATAAAATCAATACGTTCAATACTACTATCTCTTTTATTTAGTATATCCTTATAATTTTTAAGCTCCTTAGTATATTTATCAAGTGATATGGTATATTTATTTAATAAATCATTAAATAAACTATCCTCAGGATTATCAATAAATGATAAATATGTATCAGGATTTATAAGTCTGAAGGTATCATGCTGTACATGAATATCAGCTAAATATCTTGCAACCTCATTTAATATAACTAATGTTACCGAAACATTATTTATTTTTATAACATTCTTACCATTTATACTTATTTCTCTATAAATAGTTATATCATCTAATATTGGAATATTATGGTTTGTTAAAATAGGATTTATCTTAGGGTTATCATATATAAATGTACCTTCAATATAGGCCTTATCGCAGCCATATCTAATCATAAGTGCATCTGCCCTAGCTCCAATTAATAGGCTAATTGAATCAATAATCAATGATTTTCCAGCTCCTGTTTGACCGGTTAAAACCGTCATACCACTAAGAAAATCAACTGTTAAATCCTCAATTATTGCGAAATTTTTTACTGAAATACATTTAAGCATAATATCCCACCTATTCTAATACATTTTATAAGCCTCTTCAACACATAGTTTATAATTAAGTGAAGGACTCTTATGTAAGCTCACCAAACATAAAAACTCAATATTACCACTTCCACCCTTAATTGGAGATGGAGTTATTTTATTAATATATAATCCAGCTTCATTTAAATAATCATTAACCTCTTTTATTATTTTTAAATGAAGCTTTTTATCTTTAATAATACCCTTATTAATCATCTTACCAGCCTCAAATTGAGGCTTAATAAGACATACAAGCTTATTATTATTATTTAAAAATTTAAGTAATGCTGGAATCAAATGATTTATAGATACAAAGCTTACATCCATTACAAGATAATCAAATTTAACATCAGTGTTAAAATCTAATATATTAGTATTTTCAAGCGAAACTATCCTACTGTTATTTCTTAAGGATGAATGAAGCTGATCACTTCCCACATCTACAGCATATACCATTTTTGCACCATGCTTTAATGCACAATCGGTAAAGCCTCCTGTAGATGATCCAATATCTAAAACTATTTTATCGTTAAAATCTAGATTAAATTTATTGATAGCCTCTTTTAATTTGTATCCACCTCTAGATACAAACTCTTGAGTTTCAAATTTTACACAAACATTACTGCCATCCTTAACATCATAATTACTTTTTTCTACTTTTATATTATTTACATAAATAGCCCCTTGCTTAATCGCATCCTGAGCTTTAGTTCTAGAATCAAAATAATTATTATTTACAAGGTATAAATCAATCCTCATCGTATAGACTCCTTAACGCCTCTAATATATCCTTATCACCAAGACCATATCTATCAAGAACACTTTTTATATCACCATGCTTAATAGTAACATCATCATCTATATTTATACCCTTAATAGTAGGCATTTTACTAAATTTTGTTGCGTAGGTTAAAATACTTGAGAAAAGCGATCCACTCTTAACAACCTGTTCATAAACTAAAATAGGAAGTTCTAACGAAAATAAATAATCAAGCATTTTAGTATCAAGTGGCTTTATAAATCTAGCATTTATAAGTAAGACATTTAATCGATTATCAATAATAATATTCTTTATTCTTGTTACATCCGGTCCATAGGTAATACAAATTGCCTTTGTACCCAAATAAATCTCACTCCAAGATTCATCAGCTTTAGAAACATCTAAATCTAGGTTTATAACATCATAACCCTTTGGATATCTAATCGCAATCGGTCCTTTATTAGTAAGTGCATAATTCATCAGTGCCTTAGTTTCCTTAGCATTATACCCCATACAAATCTTCATATTTGGCATTCCACTAAGCATTGAAATATCATATATTCCTTGATGAGTTGAACCATCAGGTCCTACTATTCCCGCTCTATCTATTCCTATTACAACACTTAAGTTTTGTCTTGCGATATCATTTAATATTTCATCATAAGCTCTTTGTATAAATGTCGAATAATATAAAAGAACTGGCTTAACTCCATTTAAGGCAAGTGATGCAGCTAATACTGCCGCATGCTCCTCAGCTATTCCAACCTCAATAAAGCTGTTGGGGTAGGTTTTACTAAATTTTTCAATATCATTTCCTAAAATCATAGCTGAATCAATAATACTAAATTTCTCATTAGCACGTGCTTTATAAAGTGTATCAAGTACTACCTCTGTATAGCTATATTCTCCCTCAAGCTTTTTTTCTAAAGCCTCTCCGGTTTTAATATTAAAAGGAGGAACACTATGAAATTTACCTATTGTATCATTTTCAGCTAATTCATAGCCCTTACCTTTTTTAGTTACTACATGCACAACACATGGTACATTAAGTTTTTTTACTCTTTTTAATTCTCTTAATAAATCACCTATATCATTACCATCAATAGGTCCAAAATAATCATATCCTAAGGTTTCAAAAATATTATCATATTGTAAGGCTGATTTTAAAGCCTTAAAAATTCTATGGAAAAGGTTTCTTATTGGGGTAATAGTTATAGTTTTTATAAACCATTTTATCCCTCTAAAAAATTTATTACTTCTTAAAGCTCCAAGCTTCTTATTTAAGGATCCAACACTTCTTGAAATTCCCATTTTATTATCGTTAAGAATAATAATAGGGGCTAATCCTTTATTACTTCCCAAATGATTCAATGCCTCAAATGCGATTCCTGAGGCTATTGATGAATCACCAATCACCGCTACACATCTTCCGATATCTGCGCCATCTTCCTTTGCCTCAAGAAACCCCTCTAAAGCACTAATAGAGGTCGAGCTATGTCCAGACTCCCAGACATCATATGGTGATTCCTCGTAATTAATATATCCAGATAATCCATCTAGTTTTCTTAAGGTACTAAACTCCTTCGCTCTTCCTGTTAATATTTTATGAGTATAACTTTGATGTCCTACATCAAAGATAATTTTATCATTTTTTTCATTAAATACCTTATGAAGAGCAATTGTAAGCTCAACAACTCCAAGATTACTAGATAAATGTCCCCCTGTTTTAGAAATATTTTTTATTAGAAATTTTCTAATATCATAAGCTAAATCATTAAGTTCTTTTTTCTTAAGCTCAGCTAAAAATAAAGGATTTTCTATTTCTTCAAGATTAAAAGTTTTTTTATTCTTTGTCTTTGTCAAAATCTACAAGACCACTTTCTGTCATTTTTTGCACAACTAATTTTTCGTTTGATCCTAAAATACTATAGCATTGTTTAGATAATTCTAAGCCCTCTGTATAGCTTTTTACTGCTTCCTCAAGATTAATATTTTTATCCTCAAGCTTTCTTACTATTTGTTCAAGACTAGTTAACAATTCTTCAAAGCTTTTATTACTGTTTTCCATTATTCTTTACCTCCATAACCTTAGTGTTTAAAATACCATCATTTAACGTAATAGTAATAACATCATCCTTTTTGACATCTGCAACACTTTTTACAATCTTATCCTTATTTCTTGCGATACTATAACCCTTATCCATTATCGCAAGAGGATTTAAAGCCTGTAGCTTTTCCTTATATAGATTAAACTGTTGTCGTTTCATTTCTAAAATATTTTTTATTGCAAGGTTAAGCCTTAATGATAAATCATTTAATTCCTTACCCTTTTGTTTAAGCTTAACTAAAGGATTATTCATATCTAAATGTCTATCAATATTACCAAGTAATACCTTATAATTTTCAATACGATTATTTATTGATCTTGTTGCCTGCTTAACATAGAATAATATACTTTCCTTTAAGGCATCAACATTAGGTGTTGCAAGCTCTGCAGCTGCCGTTGGAGTCGCCGCTCTTTTATCTGCAACAAAATCAGCAATAGTAAAATCAACCTCATGCCCTACCGCTGATATAATAGGTATTTTAGAATTATATATGGCATCCGCAACGATTTTTTCATTAAATGCCCATAAATCCTCAATACTTCCTCCACCACGACCAACAATAAGTGTTTCACATAATCCATCCTCATTAGCCTTTTTAATTTGTTCTACAATTGATTCCTTAGCTTCAATTCCTTGAACTAATGCTGGATATACTATTATTTTACAAAAAGGAAATCTTCTTTCTACAGTATTAATAATATCTCTTACCGCTGCCCCTGTTGGCGATGTTACAACACCTATTATATTAGGTATTCTTTTAATAGGCTTTTTATGAGCTGGATCAAAATATCCTTTTTCTCCTAACTCCTTCTTTAATGCCTCATAACGAAGATATAAATCTCCAATACCATCACTTTTCATTTCTTTAATAGTGATTTGGTAATATCCTCCTGCTTCATATACAGTTACAGTACCCTTTACAAACACCTTCATACCATCCTTAGGCTCAAATAAAACCTTTGAAGCATAGCTTGCAAACATCATACAAGAAATTTGGGCACCATCATCCTTAAGTGTAAAATAAAAATGTCCTCTCGAATGATGCTTAAAGTTAGATATTTCTCCCGTTAGCAATACATTATTTAAATGTCTATCACAATCAAATTTATATTTAATATATTTTGTTAAAGCCGTTACTGTTAGGTATTGCTCTTCCATATTATCCCTACTTTTCTAGTTTTTTTCTTACAGTATCAAGTACCTTATTATTAAAAGCAACTGCTTTTTTGTCTCCTATATCAGTATATATTTTAGTTATTTCTAATGCTTCATTTATACATATACTAGGTGCAACTCCATTAATGAGCTCACTAGTACATAGCTCAATTATAGCTCTATCTACTGAATTTAATCTATTAATCCTGTAATTAGTAAGTGATTCAGATATCACACCATCTATTTGTACTAAATTGTTAATAACTCCCATAGCAAGCTTTAGAGCTATTGGATCATTATCCTCTAATATATTTGCTGCCACTGTGCCAACATCCTCACCTGACATTTCACAGCTATATATAATCTTTATTGCATCAATACGACTATCTCTCATACTTTTTTCTATCATATTATAGTACCTCCATTTGTAACTATACTATTAATTTATTATATCAAATATATGAAATTATTTAAAGTAAGCTAACAAATTAATTTATGAAATAATCAGATAAAATAACAAAAAATCCTTTTATGTATTTAAAACCATACACAAAAGGATTTTTTTAATAAGCTTGAAGTAAATTTTTATTGTCTTTCTTTTTAATATATCTAAGATTAATAAATATGGTAATAAGCTCAACAATTACTGTTACAATAATAAACAAAAGTAAAACTAACCAGCTAAACTCAAGTAAATTTGCTTGATAAGCTGTGTTAAATTTATTAGCATTATTATTTAAATGTATGTATATAATATTAGATATTATTGAAATCAATAAGGATATAAAATATGATATAGAGCTATCTATTAATATCATATTTGCTATATTTCTCCTACTACATCCTAATCCTCTTAGAATACCTATTGTTCTTTGATTAGATTTTATCTTCATAGTATTTAAAAAAATAGATACTACAACAAATAATATTATTCCCGCTATAAAAAGATAATAAGATATATTTTTCATAGTTTCTCTTTCATCTACTAAAAAATCTATATCATTTGAATAAGGAGTGATAATACTATATAATTCACTATTATCTATATCCCTTAATAATGCTTTAAATTTACTCTTATTTTGTAAACTAATGTTTATCATAGGATTTATATCACATACAATCTCATTTGATATTCTATCATACTCTAAATCATCAAAAAAAATTGAATTATTTATTCCATCACCAGTATAAACACCAACAATAGTATATTCCTTCAGGCTCCCACCTATGTTAATACTAATTTTTTCTTTTAATACGTTTTTAATATCCTCATTTTCAATATAACCATATTTAATATTAACAACGCCTAAATCAACTACTACCTCATCAGCTGAATTCGCTAGTTCTCCACATATCATAGTATATTCTGGAGTAATAATATTTGATACCTTAGAAGCCTTAAATTTTATATTATCCGATAAAACCTCATATAAGGTAAATAGCTTATTTAAGGTGTTTTGGTTAACATTAATAGTTTTATAATATAAATCCATAAATGAGCTATATCTATTTTTATACTTATCATTTAAGCTTTTATACCATTTATAATTAGTACTTTTAATACTAACCTTATACTTATTACCTCTAATATTAATATAATCCTCTGTTAATCTTAATTCCTCATATAAATAATCAGTGATAATAATTTCATCATCAGGAATATCATTACAAACATTAGCATTTTTAAATAACATACCATAATTTGAATTATTAAAATATTCATGATAACTCAACAAATCAATATTATAATAAAAATCAGTATAATTTCCATTATATAAATAATTATATTTATTTAAGGTATTTTGATTTATATCTTCATAATTAGATAAAATATTTATGTTACAATCAGACTTTAAATAAGAATCATAAATAAATTCATTTTTATTAAATGATATATTATAAAGTCCTATAATAGTTAATACCATTGATATCATTATGATAATTATTGATAAAATTTGACGGAATTTTTGTTTATATAGGATTGATGAACCAATCCTTTTCATATTAATCATTTTATTAGGATTAATTCTTATTTCTTCATCTTTGTAAGCAATTTCTATGTTATTGTCAAGCTTTCCATAGCTAATAGCTAAATTATAATCCTCATATTTATTAATTAAATTTATATCATGTGATGCTACTAAAACTAGTTTTTCCTTTGATAGTTCCTTTAAAACCTTTAAAATAATAACTGAATTATCATAATCAAGTGCACTAGTTGGTTCATCACATAAATAAACCAATGTATCTCTAATAATGGCAATTAATACTCCTACTCTTTGACGCTCTCCTCCTGATAAATTAGAAACCTTCTCTTTAAATAAATCATTAATACCAAGCATTGTAGAATACTTACTATATTCTACATCCTTCAGTTTTTTACCAATCAAATTAAGGGCAATTTCAATATTTTCTAAAACAGTCAAATTATTAAATAAATTATTATCCTGAGTTATATAGCTAACAATACTACCTCTTACATAATCTTCTTGTTTTTCTACTAAATCATCGTAATTAATACCATTATTAACGATAATACCACTAGTTTTTTTTATATTACAAGATATTAAATTTAAAATAGTTGATTTCCCTGAACCACTTTTACCCGTTATAGATACAAAGCCATTATCAGGTAAAACAAATGATATATCATCTAATATTTTTCTTTTATCCTTGCCATCTAAAACTTCAACAGTAACATGTTCAAATTTTATCATATAAATACCACCTTATGTGCTAATCTAAATATGTAATTCCCTCTATTTTTTCTGCAGCATATTCATATCCACTTGATGAAGTTCTTTTATATGGAAAAAAGCCTTGTGCCTCAGAATTATCTATAATTGAATAGGAATACATTGAATCTACCAAATCAATTGATGCAATTGTGTAGGTATAAGTAGAATATTTTTTTCCATACCATGTTTTATGAACTGTTTTTTCTGAATCATATGATATTTCATATAAACATGAATAATAAACATTAAAATCTGCTCTACTTTCCCAGCTATAATACTTTCCAAGCTCTCCTCCATATAAGGTATCAGAAATAGTTAAGCTTTTACTATATGAATATGTTTTTGAATTCTTAACAACTGTAGAAACCGTAGATGTTGCGCCAGAACTTACTCCAAATGTTATATCTCCCACTACCTCCTTATAGCTTGAAGAAACACAGGCTGATATAGAATTAGAAACAGATACTTCATAAGTTGAAGACACTTCACTTTCTAGTGTTAGGCTAATTGTTTTAGAATTACCTGCATCAACATAATAATATACTGGTGAAAACTGACAAACTCTAGCATTAAGAATAGTGTCATATTTATATATCATATAAACGTATTTAGTTAAATTATAATAATCATTTATATAATTTGTATTCTTTAATTTTTTAACTGTATCATATGTCCCACATGAGACATAAGAAGCATGTCCAAAAAGTGAATCATCATAATCCATAAATACATCATAAGAGGAATTATTATATGAAACAGTAATAAATGTCGAACCAGTAACAGCATAAGTATTTGACATTGTAAAATACACCATCAACAACATTAGTACAGCTAAAGTACATTTTATTCTCTTCATTTTTTCTTTCCCTTCTTTATTCAACTATAATTATAAGAAAGAAAACAAGAGATTCAATGATTTTCATTTTTAATTACTTTTTTCATCACTTTAAGAAATAAAAATAAAGATTAATTATAAAAAAATATGTCATTTTTTGTTAAAACTTAAGAAAAAATGTTTTATTATATACATTTGTCACACAAAAAAATAAGTGGATTTTTCATCCACCTATTTATAACACTATACAAGATTATTTGATTCTAATATTAATGATACCTTATAATCATTATTTCCAAATTTTGTTTTAGTTAATTGTGTAATTACAACAGCTCTTTCCTTTTTTAATTCTGTAGCTAAGATTTTTACATCAACACATTTACAAACAACCGTTGTATTTCCAATATTTTCAGTTTCCTCATAGCTATATACTAGCACATCATCATAGCCTAACGATTCTATTTCAACCTCGAGACTACATTCTTTATTTGTTATACTATATATTTCTTCTATTAAGCTCATCTTACTAGAAATATCCGCTAATCCTAAATTAGAAGTTGCAACTGAGGACTCTATTTCCTTAATCTTAATATTTCTTTCCTCAAGGATGCTAAGTCTTTCCTCATCGAAATAATAATAATTATCACTAGGAATATTCCCTACAGTCTTAGAATTATCACTTGTTTCACTTGGACTAAATGCATAAAATACACTTAACATAACTACACACAAAAGTAAGAATATAGGTAGTTTATTGTTCTTCAAAAATTTCTTCATAAATATCCCTCCAATACTCATTAGTATATATGAGTATTAGAATATATTTATTCCTATTCTTTACTATTTTTTATAATATCAGCTAATGTATATAAAGATTTATAATGATCCCCAAAAATAACCTCAATATTATTATCTAAACAGTTTTTAATATCATCTTTATTATCAACACCAATTGCATACATATTAATACCTAGCTTATCACATGATTCCTTTAATATATTAACTAGATTTAATGAATAAATTTTTAAATCACATAAATAAATTGCACAGTTATTACGAATTGCAAAATCATAATTAGGTGATGCACACAAAATTCCCATTTGCTTTAAGGCTTTAATACTTAATAGGGCATCGGTTAATATATCATCAATAATATAGAATGATATTATTTTAGCAGGTATTTTAAAGAAATCTAAATTTTTTGTTAAAAAGGGAATAAAATTATCATCTAATAGAACACTTTTATGTAGAGGTATCATAACCTTATAATATAAATTAGTATCACTATAAAAAGTTTTAACCTCTTGTATAACATGACTTATTAAATACTTATCAGTTAATTCCTTAATATTTCTTTTACAAATAACCTCTTCTAAGTATTTTTCATCAACTGAAAAGTTAATTAAATTTATATTAGCATAATAATATTCAATTAAATTATCTTTAATATTTACCATTTGCTTATATTTAATTTTAAGTAAATTATTATCTATTGCTTCGCTTATATGCAAAACTATTTGAGAATCACGATATCTTTTTTTAGATGTTTCATCATTATATAATTTAATAATATTTGCCCCATCTACTTCCTCATATGCATCCATCAAGGCTTCACTAGCATACCATATAACCTTATTTACGTCTTTAATAGACATATTCTTGGTAATTCTAAATAAACCACCTCTAAAATTCATTTTTAATCTTTTATTTATATCATATAAATTTTTAGAAAGCTTATCTAATATATCCCTTGTTATCTTTAAAATAGCTCTACTATCATTAGTATTTTTAAATAATAATGCAAATTTATCATTTTCTAAATGATATATATCTAAATCCTTATAGTTCTCCTTAATTTCAAGTAGATTCTTACCTATCGCAAAGCATAAATCATCAACAAACTTATAACCATATATATCAAAATACATTTTATAGTTAGCTGTTGAAATAATACCAAGTGAGAACTTTTTATCATCTAAGCATATGCTTATATCCTTATATAAGCAGGCTCTATTTTTTAATTTACTTATTTCATCATTATAGGCTTTATTAATTAGGATATCCTCCTTTTTCTTTTCTTCAGTAATATCCTCAATTATACTATAAATCCTAGTAACCTTTGTTCTATCAACCATAACAGTTTCTTTAACATATTTATTATTTATATGATATAAAATAGTTGCGTTATCAATACTTCTATTATAAATATTATCAAATACCTCTTTATAATTATAAGCATCATTATAATCAATCAAATTCATAAAATCATGAGCTTCCATACTATTATAGGAAATTCCTAATATTTCCTTGGCTCTTTCGTTAAATTCTATCTCATGATCAACTTCATTTTTAATACCATTAGGGGTATTATCATATATGAAATTTTTCATTTCCTGTTCTTCTATAGTTTCTAATTTATCAATAGAATTATTTAAATGAATTTGAAGCATATTAGTAAGCATTCTTAAGGCTTCATATACTAGCTTATCCTCAAAATCATCTGTATAAAATTCATATATAATAGCTCCTATAGCCTCATAATTACGAATTAATCTAAATCCAATAATACTTTTAAATTCATTATCATATTCACGCTTAGTAATAATATTTTTATCAAATAAAGAATCCTTAACATTATATAAATACATTTTACTTGTATTAGTAATTAATTCATTTAAAGGAGTATCTAGTAGGTCATCATCACTAAAAATCTTATCAAATACTCTATCCTTTTTATAATGGTATCCTATACCATCCTTATTAAGAGCTATTACTATTTCACATTTAGAAAACTTCTTTTCAATAGCTGAACCATAGTTTCTAAATATTTCTCTAAACTTTATATTTTCTCTCGTTACAAAGGAAGATAATATATCCTCTATTGATTTATAATTATTAGATATTTCAATAATATTAGGCTCTTTATCAGTAGTACTCTCAATAAATGTTTCCTTACCATCAATAACAACATCATTACTATCATCATGAATATTGTTTTCAATAATATTAATATTAATTCCCTTTTTTAAGGTCTTTTTTTCTTCCTTTTTAATAGCCTTTACTTTCTCATTTAGAATATCTATACACTCTAATATATCATCTATTAGAGCTTTACTTCCTATCGCCTCTCCTACTCTTTTAGCAACGTGTGCAAATTCGAAGGCGATATCTAAACTAGAGTTCATAAAATCATCATGATATTCAGCCTCAAGAAGCATAGCTCGTCTATATTCCTTATCAGTTAAATAAATATTTATCTTTATACATACTGATTTAATTTTAGCATCTATATTGGTAATATCCTCATTAAGATAAGAATCAATAAAGGCTTTACATTCATCATATTTATGCTCACTAAATAAGGCCATAGCCTTATCTATTCTTAAATAACATAGCTTATCATATAAGAAATTCTTTAAATAAAATGATTCTAAGGTGTTATATGTTTCATAGAAGGCATCATATTCATAATCTAAATATTGGGATTTTATAAGCTTTTCAAGCGCATATATTCTTTTTTCTATTGGAATGTCATTATCTAAATAAATAATAATATTTCTTTTTAGTTCTTTTCTATCTCCTACTAAGTCAAAATACCTAATTAAATCATAATTATATTGTTCCTTATCAATTTCTGGTAGATGCTCATTTTTTATTTCGATATATTTAATAGCTTGTTCACTATTCTTTAAATCAATAAATATATCAATTAACGAATCACAAATCGCAACTATTCCTTCATCAGGATAGCTTTTAAAGCTAACTGTTGCCTGAAGTAATAATTTTAGTGCCTCTTTAGTTTTATTTATAGAATGCAAAACAAGGCATTTATAACTTAATGCCTTGATGTATTCATATGAAGTTGGCTTTTTTGAAGACATAAACATATCAATTTGTCTAACTGATGATGATACATGTTCAAGTGCTAGTACTTCATTTAAATTCATAATTTACCTTCCTACATTCTTTTAAAAACTACCTTATCATCTATAATCTCAACATAGCTTCCTGTGTCCCTAAAGCTTCCTGGATTAATAAAAATAATTCCATCTTCCTCAAAAATAACTTCTCTATGAGTATGTCCAAATAAACAATAACGAGCTTTACACTCTAATGCCTTATAATATATATTAACATAAGTCGATTTTACATTATATTTATGTCCGTGTGTCATAAATATAATATTTTCATCGATATTTAATATTTTTTCGGCCTCAGCACGTGAAAAATCACAATTACCCTTAACATAACAAATTCTCATTTCATCAAGGACACTATCACTAATACAATAGTCTCCTAAATGAATACAATAAAAATCCTTATGATTATAAATAAGCTCCTTTAATTTTTCAAATTCTCCATGAGAATCACTAACTATTAATAATTTTCTCATATTCCCTCTTTAGCTTTTCTAAAGCCTTCGCACGATGTGATATCGTATTTTTTTCTTCAAGTGTTATTTCTGCCATCGTTCTTTGAAACTTTGGGATATAAAAATATGGATCATATCCAAAGCCATTATCTCCTCGCTTAGTATCTATTATAATACCTTCGCAATAATCCTCACAAATTAAATATTTATCATTAGGTAAATATAAGGTTATAGCACAAACATATCTTGCGTTTCTATTTGAAACATTTTTAATCTCTTCCATTAGCTTTTGATTATTTTTATCATCATCTTGTTCTAATCCTGCATATCTTGCACTATAAACGCCAGGTCTACCATCTAGTCCCTCACATTCAAGTCCAGAATCATCCGCAATTGCGATAACATTTAAGTCCTTAGAAATAGTTTTAGCCTTAATTAATGAATTTTCCTTAAATGTTTTTCCTGTCTCTTCTATTTCATTAGTATAGCCTATTTCTGCAAGGCTATATAATTCGAAATCAGTATTTTCAAAGATTTTTTTAAATTCTTTAATTTTATTTTTATTATTAGATGCGATAACTACCTTCACAAAACATCACCATAGATATTTTAACACATTAAAGCTTAAATATAAATATAGACATTTTCATAACCTAATGACTTTATTGATTTTAAAATGGGAGTATACATTTTATCGTTAAAGCTTGATACATATAAATAAACAATATTATCCTTTGTATAATAGTATTTTATGGTTGAATCATTACTTAAATATGATTCATATCCTACACAAACATCATTTTTATATATTGTTAAATATGAATAAATATCCTTAATAGGATCAGTAGTCAAAGGCTTTTTTTTAACAGAAGCTATGGAATCATTATATAAATAATATACTAAAACATAATTATCATTCCTTTGATAGGTTATAGTTAATTTCTCCTCTGAATTATGATTATTAAATATAAAACAAATAAGGATAGAGACGAAAATTAATAATATTACCATCATTTTTTTCATAATATCACCATAATATAATATAGAATTAATTAATATAATATGATAATATTTTTATAAGGTGGTATTATGACAAACAGAAAAAAGGCACTTCTTGTATTAGTTACATATGTTTTAATATTTTATATAATAAATGATTTTATACTAATACCTATAAGCTTAAAAATAATAAATTATTTTAATTTATCTAGTAATGCTAGAAATATATATTCATGTATTTATAACTGCTTAATATATTTTATAGGCTTTGTAGCAATTTTTTTATTAAGCTATAAGGAGATATCTATAAAATGCATAAGTTTCCAAGAAGAAAAAAAATCTAAGTTTATTGAAAATATAATAATAGGATTTTTCATATATTATATAGCTAATATGATTGGAACGATTATTTCATATGCTTTAGTTAAAGATACGGTATCTAATAACCAAGAGTCTATTGAAATAATGGTTAAAAACAAGGGAATTCAAACCATTTTTAACTTTTTAGCTATATGTATTTTGGGTCCAATAGTCGAGGAGCTAGTTTTTAGAGAATCATTATACAATTTTACAAATAATAATATTTTATTTCTAATTATATCTAGTCTAGCATTTACTTTAATTCATATAACTAGCTCAAGTGGTAATCTTAGATATATGATTGGAATTTCTATACCATATTTTTGTTGTGGAATAGCTCTAGGTATAATGTATATAAAAAGTAAACATAATGTATTTGTTACTATCGCCATTCATTCTATTATAAATTTAATTGCAAT